>JAYUYU010000070.1:0-18062 GCA_043752365.1 Myxococcales bacterium
AAGACGGGCAAGGTGGCGGAGCGCCGCTACAAGGTCGGCGACACCGTGCCGGTTGGCGACGTGCTGGTGGTGCTCGAGGTCGGCGGCGACGACGCAGCAGCCGCGGCTCCTGCGGCAAAGCCCGCGGCGGCCGCGCCGACCGCGCCGACCGCGCCGACCGCGGCGGCCGCGCCGGCGGCCCCTTCTGCTAAGGCCGACACGACCGTGGCCAGCGCCGTCGGCGACTTGCGCGAGACGCTGCCAGGCATGTCCAAGCCGCCGTCCGCTAGCAGCGACTACTTCAGCGACAAGCCGCTGGCAGCGCCCGCAACGCGCAAGTTGGCGCGTGAGCTTGGCGTGGACTTGAAGACCGTGGCGCCGAGCGGCTCTGCCGGTCGCGTCACGCGTGAGGACGTGGAGCGCGCCTCTTCTAGCGGCCCCACGGCTCCCGCCGCTGCCGCCGCGCAGCGTCCGGCCGCGGGCTCGGAAGCACCGCGGCCCGTCTCGCGCGAGACGGACGAGCGCGTGCCCGTGCGCGGAATGCGCAAGCGTATTTGGGAAAACATGGCGCGGTCCAAGCACACCGCCGCGCATTTCCACTACATCGACGAAGTGAACTGCGCTGATCTGATCGCCCTGCGCGATCGCTTCAAGCCGCACGCCGAGCGTTCGAGCGTGAAGCTCACGTTCTTGCCGTTCCTGGTCAAAGCAGTCGTGGCGGCGCTCAAGCGCCATCCGCGCCTCAACTCCGTCGTCGACGAAGGCGCGATGGAGCACGTGATTCGTCACAACTATGACATCGGCATCGCAATTTCAACGGACGCCGGGCTAATGGTCTGCGCGCTGCGCGACGCGGATCGCCTCAGCATCGTCGAGGTCGCCAAAGAGATTGAACGGCTCGGTGGTGCGGCGAAGGCCGGCAAGGTGCAGAAAGAAGATCTGGGCGGCACCTCGTTCACGATTTCTTCGCTCGGCAAGCTGGGCGGCTTGATGGCCCCGCCGATCATCAACTACCCCGAGGTGGGCATCATGGGCGTGCACGCCATGAAGCGGAAGCCAGTCGTCAAGGGCGACCAAATCGTGATTGGCGACGTGATGAACCTGTCTTTCTCGTTCGACCATCGGATTATCGACGGCGACGTCGGTGCGGGCTTCGCGCAGGAGATCATCGGCTACCTCGAACAGCCCGACCGCCTGCTGGTCGAGATGAGCTGAACCCGTCGGCGAGGTCGCGGGTCAACCGGTTGGGAAAGCCCTGGATGGCCAGCGCTGGGCGCGGGCTGACGCTGCCCTCGTTGGCCTACATTGGTCTACATGGTAAAAATTGAGGTTGGCCAATGAGGATTGGCCAGCAGCTGTTAGGTGTCCGCGGCTCGCCCGAGGGTCCCTAAAGGTGTAGTTTGTGGAGGATGGTTGCGTGCGAGGCCGCGGAAGAATGAGAGCAGCTCTTCGAATCTCCGTCCTAGCGCTGATCCTGAGCGCGGGGTCGATGGCTCACGCCCAAGAAGGCTCGTCGGAGGCTTCGCCCGCCCAGGTGCGTGTTGCCGCTGAGGCGTTCGACAAGGGACGTGAGGCTTATAAGGCAGAGGACTACGTCGAGGCCGCCGAACAGTTCGAGAAGGCCGACAGCAACGCTCCCAGCCCAGCGGCTCTCGAGCTAGCGATTCGGGCGAGGGACAAAGCCGGCGAGCTCGATCGAGCGGCGACGCTCATGTCGTTGGCACTGAAACGTCATCCAGGCGACGAGAACCTGCTGAAGATCGCGTCGGACCTGTCGAAACGCGCCAACGCGACCCTGTACGAGCTCGCTGCCAACTGCGACCAGCCTTGTGACCTGACGGTGGGCGGTAAAATTGTCCACGGTGGCCCAGAAACGCAGCGCTTGCTCTACATCCTGCCGGGCGCGCTGACGGTCCGGGCTGGCTGGTCCGACAATCGCGGTGATTCGAAGCAGGTTGTGGCCGAAGCCGGCGGCAAGGGCGAAGTGAACTTCATCGTCCCCCCGGCGGCCGCGGCCGAAGGCATCTCGCAAGCGCCAAACGATCCTGTCACGGCAGCTCCGGTCGTCCCGGTTGGCGACCCGCTCGACGCAGGAGCCAGCAAGAAGTCGTCGGGCTGGTCCCCGACCATCTTCTATGTCGGTGCCGGCCTCACGGCAGTGCTAGGCGGTGTCACGGTGTGGAGCGGGCTGGACACCGTGAACAACCCGGGAACGGATCGGGTAAAAAAGGAGTGTGGCACTCAAGGTGAGTCGTGCGCTCTTTACCAAGAGGGCCTGAGCAAACAGCGTCGCACCAACGTGCTAATCGGTGTCACCGCCGGCGTTGGCGTCGGCACCGTGCTGATTGGCGTGCTGGCCACTGACTGGAGCGGCGGAAAGAGGCCCGCCGAGGAAAAGGCCCGCCTAAAGTTACGTCCCCGCGTCGGCGTGGCACCCTGGGTGTCCCTTGATGGCGGCGGCCTTCAAGCCGTTGGAAGGTTCTGAGGGGGCGACTTGGCCGCGAAGCTCTTCGATCCGGGCGTAGGACGCCAGCGCGTCGATCGCTACGAGCTGATGGGCGAAATTGCGTCCGGCGGCATGGCCACCGTGTACCTGGCGCGCCTGACGGGCATGGGTGGTTTTCAGCGCTTCGTTGCGATGAAGCGCCTGCACCCGCACTTGGCGAGCGAGAATGAGTTCGTCGAGATGTTCCTCGACGAAGCGCGAATCGCCGCGCGAATTCATCATCCCAACGTCGTGCCCATCCTCGAGGTAGGGGCCAGCACCGTCGGCTACTACCTGGTGATGGAGTACATCGAGGGCGACACCTTGGCGCGCCTGCTCGCGCGCGCCGCCAGCACAGGCAAGAAGCTGCCTGTCTCCATCGCGCTCCGCGTCGCCATCGACATGCTGTCTGGTCTGCACGCGGCTCACGAGCTCCACGACGATTTAAACCAGCCGGTCAACCTCGTTCACCGCGACGTTTCGCCGCAAAATGTGCTGGTCGGTCAAGACGGCATCGCGCGCATCACCGATTTCGGCGTGGCTCGCGCAGCCAGCCGTCTCACGGCGACGCGCGTGGGGCAGCTCAAGGGGAAAATCGCCTACATGGCGCCGGAGCAAGCCGCGGGCGCCGAAGATCTCGATCGCCGCGCCGACGTGTTTTCTTCCGGCATCGTAGTCTGGGAGGCGTTGGCTCAGAAACGTCTGTTCAAGGCCGAGAACGAGGCTGCCACGCTTTCGCGCGTGATCGCCGAGCCCGTCCCGCTCTTGTTTCAGATCGCTCCTCAGGTCAGCAAAGAGGTGAGCGGCGTCGTGATGCGCTCGCTCGATCGCGACGTCAACAAGCGCTTCCCTAGCTGTGCCGCCTTCGCCGACGCGCTGGAAGCCGCAGCCGCGCTGAAGGACAAGGTTGCCACTCCGCGTGAACTCGCGGCATACGTTCAAGAAGTGATGGGGCAGGAGATTGCCCAACAGCGCGACAACGTCCGCACCTGGCTCGCGCACAGCGAGCCGACTGGGGCCGCGGCGACGGAGCTGCCGTCCGGCGTTGTCCCGTCATCCAGCGTGTCGGCCGCCGCCATCTCGCTTCCGGGCTTCGAGGCGTCGCGCAGCGGGCTTTCGGCGTCCCTTTCGACCGTGCAGCAACCCAAGCGCTCACGGGTGCCGCTGGTGTTGGGCGGCCTGTTGTTGATTGGCCTGTTGGGCGCGGGCGGTTTCATGTTGACCCGCTCCGCACGGACGGCGGGCACCGCGTCTTCCACGCCCGCGGGCGAGCAAAAGCCGACAACGGCGGCCGCTCCAGCCTCTGGCGCGCTGGAGGCCATTGCGCCGGCGGCGGCCACAGCCCCCGCGTTGCAGCCCCCGACCCCAGCCAGCGCCCTCGGCGTCATTCCCGATTCGAAGCCTGTTGGCCGGGGCGTGACGCCGCCACCGCAGCGAGTTAAGAAGAAAAAGCCCGCTGATGACGTGGACTTGAGAAATCCCTACCGCTAGGCGGCAGGCGCCCGCCGGTCTCCGCGTTGACAGAGCTCGGGCCGGCTGCTAGTTGTCCGCCGCCTTCACCCCGCCGGCCCTAAAGTAGTGCCGTGTTTTCGCGGGTTTAGACGGCCGCGCGCCGGCGCGCATCCCGGTAAAAGAGTAGCTGGTCCAATTGGCTGTCAAGAGAGTCTGCATCTTCACTGGCAACGCGAATCCGGAGCTCGCAACGGAGATCGCCAAGGTGCTCGACACGCCGCTAGGTGAGGCGCGAGTTTCGCGCTTCAGCGACGGCGAGACCTTCTGCGAGATCCGCGAGAACGTCCGCGGTCTCGACGTTTACATCGTGCAGCCGACGTCGTCGCCCGTGAACGACAACTTGATGGAGCTGCTCATCATGTGCGACGCGCTGCGGCGCGCCTCGGCGGCCAGCATCACCGCTGTCATTCCGTACTATGGTTACGCCCGCCAGGACCGCAAGGTCGCGCCCCGCACGCCTATCACCAGCAAGCTGGTGGCCGATCTGCTGGTGGCTTCTGGCGTCTCGCGCGTGGTGTGCGTGGACCTGCACGCCGGGCAAATTCAGGGCTTTTTCAACATTCCTTTCGACCACTTGTACGCCCTGCCGGTGTTCCTGTCGGACTACCTCGAGCACACTTTCGACCACAACACGGTCTTCGTCTCGCCCGACGCGGGCGGCGTCGAGCGCACGCGCGCCTACTCCAAGCGGCTGGGCGCGTCGCTCGCTATCATCGACAAGCGTCGTGAGCGCGCGAACGTCAGCGAGGTCATGCATTTGATCGGTGACGTCCGCGACAAGGACTGCATCATCGTCGACGACTTGATCGATACGGCTGGCACGCTGTGCAACGCGGCTCGGGCCGTCATCAACGGCGGCGCGCGCCGCGTCTTTGCCTGCGCGACCCACGGCGTGCTCAGCGGGCCCGCCGTCCAGCGCATCGAAGAATCGCCGCTCGAGCAGGTGGTCGTAACCAACTCGATCGCCCCGTCGCCCGAGACTCGGGCCAGCAAGAAAATCCGCTATATTTCGATCGCTCCCCTGCTAGGCGAAGCGATCCGGCGCATCCACAATAGTGACTCGGTGAGCTCGCTCTTCGTTTGAGAGCGAGCAATTGCGGTGGTTGGGCGGTTTCCCCGCTGACCCACCAAAGGTAGATAACAGAAGATGGAAACGATCAAAGTAGTCGCAAGTCGTCGCAGTGAGAACGGCAAGGGCGCCGCTAGCCGGCTGCGCGGCACGGGCAAAATCCCGGCGGTAGCGTACGGGAAACAGCTACCGGCGCAGTCGCTGGCCGTCTCGCCCGACGCGCTGAAGGCCGTCTTCGCCAGCGCCTACGGCAACAACAACGTCATCGAGCTCGACGTCGAAGGTAAGGACAAGCTCACCGTCTTGTTGCGTGACTACCAGTATCATCCCGTGTCGCGTCAGCTGCTGCACGCCGACTTCGTCCAGGTCTTCTTGGATCAGCCGGTCGACGTCGAGGTTCCGCTCGAGCTCACGGGCAAGCCGCTCGGAGTCGTGCAGGGTGGCGTCTTGCGCCAGGTGTTCCGCAAGCTACCCATCCGCGCCCTGCCCGGCAGCATCCCGGTCAAGCTCGTTCACGACGTCACGTCGCTCGAGAAGGACGGCTCCGTCGCGACCAAAGATTTGGCCTTGCCCGAGGGCGTTTCGGTGCGGCTGCCAGCCGAACAAACCGTGGCCGCCATCGTTCATGAGGTCGTGCGCGAGGAGGAGACCGCGGCTCCGGGTGCGGGTGCTGCTGCTGCGGCTCCCGCCGCGGGTGCTGCTGCTGCTCCGGCTGCGGCCAAGGCCCCCGAAAAGAAGTGAAGCGGGCCGCCTAGGCCTCGCTGACCCAGAAGGACAGTGATGCATGCTACTGATCGCGGGGCTCGGTAACCCCGGCCCCCGCTATCAAGCTACGCGTCACAACGTCGGCTTCCGAGTCGTCGACGAGTTGGCGCGCCAATGCGGCGTGCCAGCGTCAGCGTTCAAAGCGCGCTTTCACGGCGAAATCGCCAGCGCGCGCCTCGGCGAGCAAGAGCTGCTGCTGCTGCGTCCCCAGACCTTCATGAACGAATCGGGGCGCAGCGTGCAAGCCGCCTGCACCTTCTACAAGCTGAAGCCGTCCGACCTGATAGTCGCCCACGACGAGCTGGACCTGCCATTCTCGGAGGTTCGCCTCAAACAGAGCGGGGGGGACGGCGGGAACCGTGGCATACGCTCGGTAACGGCCGTGCTCGGCCCCGACTACCTCAGGATTCGGCTCGGAATCGGCCGTCCGCCCCCGGACTTTCAGGGTGACATCGCAGATTTCGTGCTACAAGCCTTCCCCTCCGCGGAGCTCGGTACCGTCGAACAGATGGTGACGCGCGCTACGGAGGCGGTCTCGCTAGTGACGAGCCTCGGGCTCGAGAAGGCGATGAACCGTATCAATCAGCGGCCTGCGCGCTGATCTCCTTGCTCTCCGGCATGTCGCCAGGGGGCCCTCGGTCCAGAAGGAGACCACAATCGAATGGCTACGACACAAGCAGCGGGTCTACACGCCCGCGAATACGAAACCATCTACGTCCTGCGCCCCGACGTCGCTCGCGAGAGCCAGGAAAAGATCGCCCAGCGCATGGGCGAAGCCGTCACCCGCGAGGGTGGCAAGATGACGACCATCGAAAACTGGGGTCGTCGCCAGCTGGCCTACGAAGTGAAGAAGGCCAAGCGCGGCGTGTACGTGTACGTCAAGTACGTGGGCGGCGGCGCGGCCGTTGCCGAGGTCGAGCGCAACCTGCGCATGCTCGACGACGTGCTCAAGTACCAGACGGTTCAGGTCCAGGCCGACGTCGACGCAAACAGCGTCACGGTCGACGCCGAAGCCCTGAAGTTCGAGGCCGTCGACCTGCCCGGTGAGGATGAGGTCGATGACACGATCGAGCGCAAGCTCGGCTTCGAAGGCGGGCCCGATCGTCACTCGCGTGACGACATGCCGGCCGACGACGAAGACTTCGAGAACCCCCTGGCCGACAACTCGGAGGATGCACAATGAGAGAGCAAACTCGCGACCGTGGTGACCGCGACATGCGCGGTGACAACGAGGGCTTGGCCAATGGTGGGCGCCGACCGCGCCGCCGCGGCTGCACTTACTGCTCCGACGACGCAGTGCCAGTGGACTACAAGGATCCGCAGGGCTTGCGCTACTTCGTGACCGAGCGCGGCAAGATCGTGCCGCGTCGTATCTCTGGGCTCTGCGCGAAACATCAGCGCAGCGTTCAGTTGGCCGTCAAGCGCGCGCGCAACATCGCGCTCTTGCCCTTCACCTCCAACGACTGAGGCGAGGCTTACATGGCAAACCAGATCAAGGTCTTGTTGAAGAACGACGTGCCGAGCCTCGGCACTGGTGGTGAGGTAGTGCGCGTGCGGCCTGGCTACGCGCGTAACTTCCTGCTGCCGCGCGGCTTGGCCGTGCCGGCGACGGCTGGCAACCTGGCTCGCGTCGAGGACCTGAAGCGTCACGTCGCGTCGCAGGCGAAGCAAGAGCTCGAAGCCGCGAACGCAGCGGCGGCCCAGATCTCCGCCGCGAGCGTGAGCATTGCGCGAGCGGTCGGCGAAGAAGGCAAGATGTACGGGTCGGTGACGACCAAGGACATCGAAGACGCCTTCGCCGCTGCAGGCGTGAAGATCGATCGCAAGAAGATCGTCTCTGCCGACGCGATCAAGTCGCTCGGTAGCTTCGAGGTTCCGATCAAGCTGCACACCAACGTCACCGCGACGCTCAAAGTGAACGTCGTAAAGAAGTAGCGTTGACAGTCCGCGTTCGGTCGTGAGACTGTCCGCGTCGAACAGAACCCCGGATGCCGAAAGGCCTCCGGGGTTTTGCGCATTTGGCCACCTGTGCACAACCTGCGCATGAGGTCTGGAGTACTCAGTGGACAACCTGATGGCGCAGCTGGGCGGCGAAATGATGGGCAATTTCAAGCTGTTTTCGGCGGCCATTGCGCGGTACTGCGCGTTTGGTCAGTATGTTCAGCAGATGGCCAGCTGGAGCGTCGCAGCATGATGAACGCGGCCGAACAGATCCGGGTCGTGCCCGAGCAAGGCGGCGGTCGTGTACCGCCCAGCGATCTCGACGCAGAGGCCGCGGTGCTCAGTGCCATCTTGCTCGAGCCAGACTCGTTCGACCGTGTCCAAGAAATTCTGCAGCCGACGCACTTCTACGCCGATGCGAACCGTCGCATCTACGAAGCAGTCGTCGATCTCAACAGCACCGGCAGGCCCGTCGACATCGTCTCGGTCGCTGGTTACCTGCGCGACAAGGGGCGCCTGCAGCAGATTGGCGGTTCGCCGTATCTGGCGCAGCTGTCGGACGCAACCCCAGCCGTCGCCCACGTGGAAGCCCACGCCAAGGTTATCCGCGAGAAGTGGCGCGTGCGCCAACTGATCGGCACGTGCCAGCGTTTTGCGGCCGAAGGCTACGGCGACTACGGCGAGGTACAGGGCTTCATCGACTTGGCCGAACAAGCGGTGTTCGACATCGCGCGCATTCCGGAAAGCTCGACGATTGTGCCGCTGAAAGACGCCGTGAAAGGCGCTTTTAAGGTGCTGGCCGACGCCGCCCAGCGCGGTGGCGGTATCAGTGGCTTCGAAACCGGCTTCACCATGTTCGACAAGCAGGTCTCCGGCTTGCACCCCGGCGACCTGTACATCATCGCGGCTCGGCCCGGCATGGGTAAGACGTCGTTCGTGCTGAACTTGGCCGTCAACGTCTCACGCCCCAAGCAGGTCGAGGTGACGGGTGAGAACGAGCCGTACATGGAGGCGCCGGTCGAAGAACCCGGCTACGGCGTGTTGTTCTGTTCGTTGGAAATGCCTCGCGAGCAGTTGGCAGCACGTATGCTGTCGTCCGAAGCTCGCGTCGACATGCAGAAGATCCGCAGCGGTCGCATGCAGCGCGAGGACTGGAACATGCTGACCGACGCGGCGGCCCGCATGGGGCGTTTGCCGCTGTGGCTCGACGACACGCCCGCGCTCACCCTGCTCGATCTACGCGCCAAAATCCGCCGCCTGCAGGCCGAAATCAGCCGCGGCTCCGACAACGGCATGCCGGCGAAGAAGCTTGGCTTGGTGGTCATCGACTACTTGCAGCTGATGCAGGGTCGGCGCGACGCCGGCAGCCGTGAGCAAGAGATCAGCGAGCTTTCGCGCGGCTTGAAGGCGATGGCCAAAGAGATGAGCGTACCCGTGATCGCGCTCAGCCAGCTGAACCGCGCGGTCGAAACCCGCGCCGGCAAGGACAAGCGGCCGCAGCTGTCCGATCTGCGCGAGTCAGGCGCCATCGAGCAGGACGCCGACACGATCATCTTCATTTACCGCGACGAGTACTACTTTCGCGACAGCCCCGACAAAGGCATAGCTGAGCTGATCGTCGCCAAGCAACGTAACGGCCCCACCGGCAAGGTGATGGTGAAGTTTACGTCCGAGTACACCCGCTTCGACAACTTGGCCGCCGACGAATACAACTTCGACGAAATGGACGACTTTAACCCCGGCGGCGGCGGGTAGCGCGGACGCGAGTAGGGAATCAACAGGTAAGCTCGCTCTCGCCCGCTGGAGGCGCACGTAAGCTGGCGGTTGCCCTAGAGGAACAGCTTCTCGGACAGCTCTTGCATCAGCTCGTTCATACCGTGATGCGTAGCGGCGCTGACGATGCGTAGCTCGACGCCCAGCTGCTTGAAATCTGCGACCAGCGTCGGATACGCCTCGAGCGTGTCGGGCAAGTCGGCCTTCGTGAGCGCCACGACCTCGGGTCGACCCGCCAAGTCGGGGTTGAAGTTGAGTAGCTCACGACGAATGACGTGATAGTCGTCCACCGGGTTTCGCCCGGGCTCGTCGGCCAGCGCGATCAGGTGCAGGAGTACGCGCGTGCGCTCGAGGTGGCGCAAGAAGCGGATGCCGAGGCCAGCGCCTTCACTTGCGCCTGGAATCAAGCCTGGAATGTCGGCGACGACGAAGCTGCGTCCCAGCCCCGAGCGTGAGTCGCCAATGGTGACGACGCCCAGATGCGGCACGAGCGTGGTGAAGGGGTAGTCCGCGACTTTTGGACGCGCGCGAGAGACTGCGCTTATCAGCGTGCTCTTGCCGACGTTGGGGAAGCCGAGCAGGCCGACGTCGGCCATCACGCGTAGCTCGAGCCTCAGCTCGCGGACCTGCCCGGGCTCGCCCTTCTCGTACTTGCGCGGCGCGCGATCGGTGGGGGTCGCGAAGTGCTTGTTGCCGCGGCCACCGCGCCCGCCAGCAGCGACCACGAAGCGCTCGCCGGTTCGAACCAGCTCACACAGCTTCTCGCGCGTGGTGTCGTCGTAGACCACGGTGCCGACCGGCACGCGCAGCTCGCTGTCTTCGGCGCCGCGGCCGTAGCAGTCTTTGCCTTGGCCGGGGCCGCCGTGCGCCGCTCGCACCGCCGAGACGTGGGTCAGCTCGTACAGCGTGTTCACGCCAGTGTCGGCGAGCAGCACGACGTCACCGCCGCGGCCGCCGTCGCCTCCCGCTGGGCCGCCGAACGGCACGAACTTTTCGCGCCGAAACGCGGCGCAGCCATTCCCGCCGGTACCGGCGTGAACGGTGAGGGTACACTCGTCGATGAAATTCACGGGGGGCCGTGTTCTAGAAGCGAAATGGCCTCTGAGCAAATAGGGGTGAGGGGCCAGGCATCAGCCAGCGGAGGCCCCAGGGGGCAAATCACCGCCCAGAGCCCGGTTCGCGAGCCGCCGCCCCTGCGCGCCTAACCGCCGGTCCCTTTGGTCGCCTGACCCCTGACCCCTTCGCTGGCTGATCCCGGACCCCGGACCCCTGACCCCTCTGCCTCTCAGCGGGGCGGCTTCAGAGGCAGCTTAGCGACGCGGTTGGCGGCTTGGGTTTGCGGTGCTTGATCGATGGCGTCGATGGCTCGGCCGAGCGCCTCGAGCTTGAGAGCTTTGGCCGCAGCAGGTTGGAACAGGGTGGGGATGCGCACCAGCTTGAGCGCCAGGCCCTTGCCAAGCCCCAGCTCGCGCTCGGCGAAGGTCTCGATGTTCGAGTAACCCTTGGCCTCGTGCAGCTTGCGCGCTTCGATGCCGGCCAGGATTTCTCCCAGCTCGAAAAAGCCTTCATTCAGGTTCTTTTGCAGGCCACGCAGCTTCTGCAACAGGGTGTGTAGCTCGCCGATTGAAGCTTTGATGCGATCAGCGGCTTCAGGGGTTCGCAGCGTGGCGCGCGCGCTGCCGGGCTTGGGGGGCTCGCGATTGCGACGGATAGCTTCCGCCGCCTGGCGCTCGGCGTGGCGCAGCGCCCAGGGCGCGGCGCCGCGTAAACCGAACTTACGCGGTACTTTGGGCGCCGGAGGAATGACGGACTTACGGGCGCTAGGAGCCTGCGACTTGCGGGCGCCGGGGGCTACGGATTTGCGGCCAGGCGCGGGCGGCGCCACCGATTTGCGGGCGGCGGCGGGAACGACCGATTTTCGCGAGGGCGGCGGCGGCGCCACCGATTTTCTGGAAATGCTGGCTTTTGCCGACGGTTTGAGCTTGTTCTTGGGCATGGGCCACGGCTTCTGACCCGCCTGCCTGGGCGGATCGGTTCCTCACCCCTGAAGCGTATTATACCTGCCAGAGTTTTCCGAATTTCGATGAGCTCGCCCTACAACTCAGAACGTCCCAGCGACCCCGCCGCAAGCGCGCCCGTCGACCAGCGCATCGCGGTCGTGGTGAACGGCAACGCCAAAAACGCCACCGCCGACGTGATCTCGACGCTCGACCAGATCTTGAGCGGTGGCGACCTGTTCGTCTCGCGCAAGCTGTCGGACGCGCGGCATATTGCCAAGACGCTGGTGGCGCGTGGCTACGGGACCGTGCTCACCGGTGGGGGAGACGGAACCTTCACGGTCATGGTTACCGAAGTGGTTCACGAAGCCCGGCGCTTGGGGCGGCCACTGCCACGCTTTGGTCTGCTGAAATTGGGTACCGGCAACTCGTTGGCTTGGGTCGTGGGCGCGCAGGGAGCCGACAAGCACGAGCTGCAAGCCGATATCGGACGCCTGATCGAAGACGCCGGCAGCCGCAGCATGCGCCTGATCGAGGTGGAGGGCTTCATTGCGCCGTTTTGCGGCTTGGGTGCGGACGCGCTGGTACTGGCCGACTATGGCAAGGTCAAGAACGCGCTCGGCAAGACGCCGCTCCGCCGCGTGGCGCCCGGGCCGCTTGGCTACATCGTGGCCACCACGACCCGCAGCATTCCGCGTTTCTTCGCGTTGAAGATGCCGCACTGCCGAGTGCGCAACGATGGGGCCGAGGCTTACCGGCTCGGGGCGAAGGGCGCGGTGATTGGGCCGCCCATCGCGACCGGGCAGACGCTCTACGAAGGGCCGATGCGCATTTGTGCGCTTTCGACGATCCCGTACTACGGCTACGGGTTTCGAATGTTCCCGTACGCCGAGGAGCGTCCCGATCGGATGAACCTGCGCATCGCTACGATTGGACCTATCAGCTTCGTGCGGCACTTCGGCGAAATTTGGCGCGGCGAATACGACAACCCCGAGGAGGTCTTCGACTACCTCGTCGACGCCGTCACCATCGAGGTCGACCCCGAAACCGATTTTCAAATCGCCGGAGACCCGCGCGGCAAACGCCATACGATTTCCGCGTTGTTGTCACCCACGCCAATCAAGCTCGTCGACTTTTACGCGCCGCCAAACGTGGGCTGAGGACGCGGGTTAGCCGCCAACCCGGATTTCTGCACGCGCATCTTGGCTCTCGGCACGGCAGCGTTCCTGGGCGCCTTCACCACGACACAGGACGGCGCGCGCTTTGACGACAACCTGCCCGAGCCCGGCCTTGGCTGCCACAAAGGCCAAGCTCAGCTTTCGCTCGGTCGAGCCAGAGTCCTTGAAGCGCTCCGGCGTGACGCGCGCGCGCAGTGGCCTGACGAACTCGGGCGCGGCCGTGACCAGCGCGTCGGCCCAAACCAGCCGTACGCCGGGCTTTGCCTGGTATTTCAGCTCGCACAGCACGCGACCAGGCGCCGCTTCAGGCCGACAGGACAATTCGGTCTTCATATCGGGCTCCTGCGCAGCCGCCGTAGCCGCCAACAGCAAGCACCCAAAGCCGACAAGCCACCTGCGCAAGCGCTGATTCTGCCCCCTCTCGTCCCAGCGCTCAATGTCTTTACAGCGCGAGCTCGCGCAAAGCGCGAGCCAGAACCACCCTACCCGACCTTGGCGCGAGCAGATCACGATCAGCCCAAGAGAACCGGAGTGAAGGAACTCGGCGAGGCCGAGCGCCGATCCCGCTTCAGTCAGGGTGGTCGCGACGAGGTACTGGGCAAGGCCCGGAGCAAACAAAACCCAGCCAAAAAGTTGGCTGGAACAGCCAACTTTTGGTAGCCGCAGAGTATGCAGCTCCCTGGACGCCTTCGGCTGACGACGCTGGGTGACGTGCTCGGTGCGGTCCATCGTGCTCGGGCCTCGGGTGTGCTGGAGCTCCAGGAGCGGGGCATCACGCACCGCGTATTTTGGTCGGATGGCATGATCACGCAGGTCGACACCGATTTGGTGCGGACGCGGCTCGGTGACCTGCTGGCAGGGCAAGGCTTCTTGGGGGCGCGCGCGCTGGCGCGCTTGGCGCGCCGGTTGCTGGAGGCGCCGCGGCAACGCGCCGGAGAAATTTTGGTCGAGGAGGGCTTCGTGAGTCCGGACTTGGTGAGCGAGGGTCTGCGCCGGCAGTTGCGCCAGAAGTTGGAAGCCCTGTTCCAGCTGCAGGACGCGCAGCTCACCTTTCGTATTCCGCGCCCGCACGACCAGCACCGAAGCCCGCTTTCTCCGGGCGAGTTTTTGCACGGGCGCCCCCGCGCGCGGCCCCGCGCCCGCTACTCCGCGGCTCAGGAGCGTGCCAAAAGCGGCCCTGCGCCTGGCCCCTATGGCTCGGCAGGCTCGTCGCCTCCGCAGCGCGCACCGCACGGCTCGCGCAGTCGCGCCTACGCCACACTGGGCTTGCTACCCGGCGCCGATCGCGCCGCGATTCAGCAAGCGTTTCGCCGACTGGCGCTCAACCTACACCCCGACCGGTTTCCGAATGCCGACGCGGGTGAGCGTGTACGCTTGCTGTCGCGCTTTGCCGAGCTCAGCGCCGCGTACCACTCGCTAGCTGGTTGATCGCCGCCGGTAGCTCGGCCAGCGTGTCGATCATCAAGTCAGGCGCAGACGCTGTTAGGCGTTCGAAGGCTTGGATGCCGCCACGCACGCCGATCGTGAAGGCGCCCGCGGCGCGACCCGACAGCACGTCTTGAGGGCCGTCGCCGACCATCACGATTGACTGTACTGGAACGCCCAGCAGGCGCGCGGTCTCGACCACCATCGCCGGGTCCGGCTTCCTCTGCGGCAAGTCGTCGCCCGCCACGACGCCCTTGAAGCGCGCTTCGAGCCCCAGCCCACGCAACACGGCGAGGGACGTGCGCCGCGGCTTGTTGGTGCACACCCCGAGCGGGAGGTGACGGAGCTCGTCGAGCGCCTCGAGCCCGCCCGCCATGATGTTCGTATAATCGATCGGGTGCGCGGCATAATAGTCGAGAAAATCCGAGACCATAGCTGCCGTCTTTAAATCTTCCACATCAAGCCGGGCGGCCCGCGCCATCAGCAGGGGCGCGCCGTCGCCAACGAAAGACTCGAGCTCAGCGTGGGGCAAGCGCGCGAGGCCGGCCTTCTCGAGCGCGTGGTTGGCGGCTTCGGCGATGTCGCGCCGGGAATCGACGAGGGTGCCGTCGAGGTCGAACACGACCCCGCGCACCAGCTCAGTGTCGGTCACTGGCCGGCGTTCCTGAACACGGCGCGGCCGACGAAGAACGGACCCATCTTGTCCATGAACTCTGCCGTCTGCCGGGTTTGGCGCATGGCCTGCACCACGTGCGACAGCGGATGTAGCTCTTTGCCGATCAACCCAATCACGAAGTCGTTGTCGGCTTGGTCCAAACCATGACAGGCGAGCCGCACGTCGTGCGCCAAATCCTGCGAGCCGTAGGCGCGGCCTACGCCGCCGTGCTCGCGCATGATCGTGCCGCGCTCTTTCGGGTCTAACCGCTCGAAGGGGCCGACGCGACGCAAGGGGTACCAAATGGCCCACGGCCAGGCTTCGTTCAGCACCGTCTCGCGCGGGCGGCGCAGCAGCCAAAACTCCAGATCTTGCTCGAAGCCAGTTGAATAAGTGCGCCCCAGCATCGACAGCTCGGGGCGCGGACGCAGGCCTGAAAATGCGGCGCCGCCGAGTAATGGGCGCACGCGGGTCGCGAAATCTAGGGGCTCCTCCGAAAAACTGAGCAGGGCCAGGCCGCGGGGGTGATTCACGTCTTCGTAGATCACGCTGGGGACGCCTTGCTCGCGTAGGGCGCCGCCGAGGCTGGAGACGAGCTTGGCTGGGTCGTCGCACTCGAAGCCCAGCAGCTGCACGAACAGCCGCCGGTTCATGCTCACGGGCGCGCCGTTTTTGTCCGAGCCGCGCTCGTTCAGGTCCACCTGCACGGGCTCGCGGGGCGAGTGGGCTGTCGCGGTCGTGTTGGCGGGGTCGCTCATGGGCCCGCACATGTACCACGGAAATCGGCTAGGCTCCGCCGGCTTTGCCTGCCTCGATTCCCGCCCCCGCTTCGGCTGCGCCTCAGCGCGCCGCGTCGGGTTCTGCTCGCTCGGCGAGCGACCTTTCGCACCCGCTGCCCGCCGGTATGCGCGATTTCTTACCGCCCGACGCTCGGCGCTTGGGCGAGCTTGCTCGACGTCTGCTCGGCAGCTTCGAGCTGTTCGGCTACGAGCTCGTGACCTTGCCGGTGTTCGAGTACGAAAGCGTGCTCGAACGCGGTCTTGGCGCGCTCGAGCCGGAAGAGGTTCTGCGCTTCGTCGAACCCGAAACGGGTGAGGTCGTCGCGCTCCGCCCCGACATGACTCCTCAGTTGGCGCGCGTGGTGTCGACGCGCCTCGCCCACGCGCCGCCGCCCATTCGGCTGTCCTACCAAGGCTCGGTTTTACGCCGCCGCCGCGAGCGCGCGCGTCGCAATCGCCAAATCTTCCAGGCCGGCATCGAGCTCATCGGCCTCGACGGCCCGTCCGGTGATCTGGAAGCGCTCGACGTCGCCTGCTCGGCCGCGCGCGCGGTGGGGCTCGATGACTTCGTGCTGGACCTCGGGCACGCGCGTATCGCCTTCGCCCTGCTCGAAGGCGTGGAGCCCGTGCGGCAGCGAGCAGCGGTCGAGGCGCTGCACCTCAAAGATCGGGTCGAGCTCAAGCGCGCCGCCGCGGCCGCTGGCCTAGGTGGGCGCGAGCAAGACGCGCTCGCCGCCCTGAGTGAGTTGCACGGTGGGCGCGAGGTCTTGAAGGCCGCCGGCAACGCGCTGGCGGGGACGCGGGCCCAACCTGGGCTGGACGAGTTGTCGCGCGTGCTGCTGGAGGTCGAACGGCGTGGGCTCGCACCGACCGTGGTCGTAGACCTGGGTGAGACCCGCAACTTCGCGTATTACACTGGCACTACATTTCAGCTGCACGCCCACGGTCCTGGCGTGCCGATCGCGTCCGGCGGGCGCTACGACGGCCTGCTCGAAGGCTTCGGGCGGCCCCTGCCGGCCTTCGGCTTTGCATTCGGGCTGGACGATTTGGTGTGGGCGCTTGGCAGCGCGCTCCAAACCGAGACGCCGCCTCGGTTACTGCTGACCGGCGCCGCAGCCCGGCTGGCGGTCGGGCTGCGCGCCGCCGGTCTTTGCTGTGCAGTCGGCCCCGAGCAGGATCCGCTGGCGTACGCCAAGGTGTGGCGGTACACGCACTGGGTGAGCGCCACGGCTAGCGAGGCGGTGGTGACTTCCGCAATTGACTTGGTGGAGCGGCGCGCTCCGCTCGACGCTGCCTCGGTGGCGCGCGTCCTGGTCAACCCCTGAATTCCTGACTGAGTCTCAGTCCCAAACCGAAGAAGCGGTGTCAGCATGTCGTGTGTCGTGATCGTGGGCGCCCAGTGGGGCGACGAAGGCAAAGGCAAGATCGTCGATATCTACACGGAGTTCGCCGAGGTCGTGGTGCGCTACGCCGGCGGACCCAACGCCGGTCACACTTTGGTGGTCGGAGACGACAAGCTCGTGGTGCGCCTCCTGCCCAGCGGCATCTTGCGACCGCAGACGCGCTGCGTCTTGGCGCAAGGCATGGTCATCGATTCAGACGTGCTGCTCGGTGAAGTCGACGAGCTGATCCGTCGGGGCCACCACGAGGTCGAAAAGCGCCTTTGCGTCTCGGACCGCGCCCACCTGATTCTGCCGTACCACGTGCTGGTCGACACCCTCCGCGAAGCCGCGCCCGGCGGCATTGGTACGACCAAGAAGGGCATCGGCCCAGCTTACGAAGACAAGGCGCGCCGCACCGGCGTGCGCGCGGGCGATCTCCGCGACCCCGAGCGGCTGGGCCAGCGCATTCGCGCCGCTTTGGAGGCTTGGGCGCCGACCATCAAGCATTTGGGCGGCGAAGTACCGTCGGCCGACGCCATCCTGAAGCAGCTGGCCGTTTCGACGCCGCGCATCGTGGCGTTGCTCGCCAACACCTCGAAAATCGTCGACCAGGCCGTGCGCGAAGGTAAGCGGGTCATGCTCGAAGGCGCCCAGGGCACACTGCTCGACATCGATCACGGCACGTACCCGTTCGTGACGAGCAGCAACACGACGAGCGGCGGTGCCGCCATCGGTGCCGGCATGGCGCCGACGTCGTTGCACGCGGTCCTCGGCGTGGTGAAGGCCTACACGACGCGTGTCGGTGCGGGGCCGCTGCCGACCGAGTTCGGCGAGCCGATGCAAACGCAGATGCGCACGCTGGGCGACGAGTTCGGTGCCACGACGGGCCGCCCTCGTCGCTGTGGCTGGTTCGATGCGGTGGTGGTACGGTTCGCGGCGCGCGTGAACGGTCTTTCCGACCTGGCCGTGACCAAGCTCGACGTGCTCGATACGCTGGAGACGATCGCGATCTGCACCGGCTACATGATCGACGGTGAGGTGCACACGGAGTTCCCGGCTGATCTGGCGTTGCTGGAGAACGCTGATCCGGTGTACGAGTGGTTCGACGGGTGGATGCAGTCC
>JAYUYU010000071.1:0-3040 GCA_043752365.1 Myxococcales bacterium
GCGTTTGCGGTCATGCTGGGCATTTATTTCGCCGGCACGCTGTCCTATTCCTTTTTCCTGAAGCGGCAGCTGCTGGTCGACGTGCTGGTCTTGGCAGGGCTCTACACCCACCGCATCCTGTCGGGGGGCATCGCCACCTCGGTGCAGGTCAGCTCGTGGTTGTTGGGGTTCTCGATGTTCTTCTTCACCAGCCTGGCGTTCGCGAAGCGCTACGTCGAGCTGAAGGCGGCTTCCGACAACAGCCAGATCAAGAACCGCGGCTATTTCCCGTCTGACAAGGAAATGGTTACCAGCATGGGCACCGCCAGCGGCTACATCGCGGCGCTCGTCTTCATGCTTTACGTAGAGAGCGCGGCCGTTCGCGTCAACTACCGCGCGCCCTCCATGCTGTGGCTGATCTTGCCGATTGTTTTGTACTGGCTGGGCAGGGTTTGGCTTTTGGCCGGCCGTGGCCAAATGCAAGATGATCCTGTCAAGTTTGCGCTCAAAGACCGGCTCAGTTTGGTGTGCGCGGTGGGCATCGTGCTGATTGCCGTCGTAGCCCGCTCGGCGCCACCGTGGCTGTTAGCGTTGCTGCACTAGGCGGTAGCGCAGCGTGGCTTTCCGGACTGCTCGCCACGGCTGCCCTTTCACGCCGGAGTAATGCGTTCACGGAGCAGGCCGCCGCTCGAGCTTACGCCGGTGACGTCGAGGTATTGGACGTTCGGCAGCAAGCCACCTTCGCTGGTCTGCACGAAGATGCGCTCGAGGGCTGCGCGTTTGCCCGCGATGGTCAGCAGCGCGACGAAGCGTCCATCGCGCCGCTCGACCTCCAACCGGCGCTGCTTCACGGCGCTCAAGTCGAGGCTGCAATGCTGGGCGGTGACGTTCGACCAGTCGAAGCCGTAGGCCAGCCTGCGTTCGGCCCAGGTCAGCTCCTCTCGGTGTCCGCCCTCGGCCAGCATCAGCCAATAGGCTTCGATCGGTCGGGCCAAATCCAGGCCGTTTTTGTCGAGCCGCGCGCGGTAGCGCACGACGTTGGCGTTCTTGCTGCGCGCTATCGTGAAGAGCGTTACCGCGGTTGGGCGAGCCTCGGCGCTGGCTGGGCACACGGCGTGTGCGACTGCCGCGCCAAACAAGCCAGCTAGGCTTCTTCGGTTGAGCATGTCCATTGGATGCCGAACTTGCTCGCGCATGGACAGCGAAATCGCGCGCGGATGACGCGAGTTGCGCAATCGTTTCCGGGCGGGGCGCGGCATGTCACGCGCGCGCCCCGCTCGTCACGTTCAGCGCACCGTGGCTTGCCGCTCGGCCCAGGTCACGCCGCCGCGGTCGTCGCGGGCGACGAACCACAGCGTGACGGTCTGCCCCGAGGCGTGCTTGCGCGCGACCCAGCCGGTTTTGGGGGACTTGCCGGTGCGCACCTCGAACTCGTAGATGCCCTCGGTCGCGTAGTGCTGAATCACGACCTGCTCCTCGAAGGCGCGACCTAGCTCGTCTTTACCCGATTCGAAGCTGTCCGCCGACAGCACCGCGGCCAGCTGGTGCTTCTGTTTGTCGCCGCAGGCGCCGTAGTCGAAATCGTCCGCGTCGCAGTAGCCGACAGTTTTGATTTCGGTCGCCGGCCAATCGACGCCGTCGAAGGTAATGCCAGTGATTTCTGGGTTCTTGTTGCGGTCGGTTTGGCGCACCCTAATCCGCTTGAAGCCAATGATGAATTCGTCGAGCGTGAGGTCGCGACCCGTGCCGGTCTCTTGGCAACGCGCCGGCAAGCCGTTGGGGCCCTGACCAAAGCTCAGGTCGCCTGGGCATGCCACCGACAGCACGCCGACGGTGGCTCCGGCGCGTGCAGCGGGCGGCAGTTCGTCGATGGCGTCCGTTGGGATAGTCAACGTGGCCGAGCTGGTGCCCACGCCCAACGCAAAGACGCTGCTGGTTGGGTCCGGACCCTCGTTGATTCTCTCCAAGCAACCGTTCAGATCGCTGCTGGCCGGGTTGACGCAGCTTGCCCATGCCCAGCTGACTTGTCGGCCCTGGGGATCGAAGCTGAGCGAGCTGAGCTGCACGGTTTCACCGGGGTGCGCAAACGGTTGGTCGGCAAGCTCCGCCAAGACCCGGAACGAGTCGACTTTGGTGCCCGGCTCCGGTGGGGTGTCGCAGCCGAGCAAGAGCCAGGGAAGCGCGTTGAGCAGGCCAAGTTTGTGGGATAACTGCGAATGTTTCATAGCTCACCTCGGATGCCGACGATCGGCAGGATCGGTAGACCGTGCGTGGCGGTGGTTTGCGAGTAGTCAAAGTTGTAGCCGATGCTCTCGGTGTTCTGATGGTTGTAGGCGTTCTGAACGTCGAGGTACGCGCTGAGCGCCCACGAGCGAAACTGCCAGGTCTTGTCGACGCGCACGTCGAGTTGGTGGAAGGCGGGCAAGCGCTTGGAGTTGCGCGACAGTGACGTGACCGGCGCGTAGGTGCCGGCGTCGTAGTCGACGGTGCCGCCAATTTCGGGCGTGTAGGGGCTACCGGTGACGTAGCGGAAGCGCCCGCCGACTTGCCAGCCCCGGCCTAGCTTGTAGCTGGCGAGCGCGGTCACGATGTTTGTCTGATCGTAGTTGTAGCGGTAGAAATCGTCGTCCTTCGAGTCCTTGCGTTCGCTGCGCGACAGCGTGTAGGCAATCCAGCCGAAGAAGCGTCCCCCGTTGCCGGGCTTGTAGCGCAGCAACAGCTCACTGCCGTAGCTGCGCCCGGAGCCGACGTTTTTGTAGCGGAGCCCGTTTTCGCTGCCGTTCGCGTCGGGCGCCGACAGCACCAAGCCGTTCAAGTCCTTGTAAAAGCCTTCCAAGGACAGCTCGACGGGGGGCGCCAACTCTTGCTCGAAGCCCAAGCTGTAGTGGATTGCGCTCTCGCTGCTCAGTCCCTTGTTGCCGAAAGGGACGATGCTTTCGTACGCCTCGGGCGGTTGGTGGAACAAGCCGGCGCCGCCCTTGATGGTCGTGCGTGGGAAGCCCGAGTGCACGTCCCAGCGCGCGGCGATGCGCGGATCAGCCGTCCATTTCTCGGTGCCTTG
>JAYUYU010000072.1:0-3033 GCA_043752365.1 Myxococcales bacterium
TACCCGGGCGCAGCGGCCTGCTCGCCCGTGCGGGCTTTTTGGCGGCTCACTCGGGCGAAATGGAGGCTAGCCCCATCCTGCGCGGGAAGTTCGTGCGCGAGCGTTTGCTGTGCGACCACATGCCCTCGCCCCCCGACGGCATACCGCCCCTCGCACCACCGAGCGCTCAAACGACAGTCCGAGGCCGTCACCTCGCGCATTCCCAGTCTGCGGTCTGCAGCGGCTGTCACTCGCTGATGGACGAGATCGGCTTTGCCTTCGACAACTACGACGCCATCGGCGCCTACCACGAGCTAGAGGGCACGCTGCCCATCGATGCTTCGGGACACGTCAACGGCTTGGACGGAGTCGACGTCGCGTTTGCTGGCCCGAGCCAACTGATGGACCTTTTGGCCTCGAGCGAGCAGGTGCGCAGTTGCCTGGCGAAGGAGTGGTTTCGCTACACGCTGGTGCGCCGCGAACAGGCCGGCGACCGCGCTTCTTTCGACGGTGCTTACGCGACCTTCGCTCAATCGGGGTTCGACGTCCGCGAGCTACTCGTCGCCTTCGCCACCTCGCGCTCCTTCAGCTACCGCGCCCTGGACGGGGGAGAGACAATTCAATGAGACTTACACGCCGACACGCGCTGCTCTCGGGTCTAGGATTGTCAGCAGGTTTGGTGCCGCTCCTGGACGGCGAGCTGAGCCTCGCCGCCGGGCCCGACAAGCCGCGCCGACTGATCGTCATGGCCGTCCCCAATGGCGATACCGAAGACTACTTGCCGAACGGTGGCGAGACGGACTGGACCCCTCAGAAGCTCGAGTTTTCTCCGCTTGCTCCGCTCGTGCCGTTCCGCGACAAGCTGCTGATCATGGGCGGTATCGACGTCCAGAATGGTGCAGACACCGCGCAACAGGTCAAGGGCACGGGGTTCATCGGTGGCCATGCCATCCTGCCTTTCCTACTCACCGGAGCGCGCGGCTTGGCCGGGCCAGATATTCCAGATGGTTGGTCACTCTCTGCGGGGCACGCTTCCGTCGACCAGTACGTGGCCAAGAATTCGCCTGGAGCAGCTGCGGTGCCGTTCGAATCGTTGGTCTTGCGGTCCCTGCGGGCCACGGGCTACGGCGCCCAACCGCTCTCGTACGCCGGTCCGTGTCTCGACGGCGCCACGCACAACGCCCCAAGCTTTCGCGATGACCCGCAGGAGCTGTTCGCGGACCTGTTTGGCCAAGGTCTCAGCGAAAGCGATATGGCTCTCGTGCGGTCCCGCAAAAAGAGCCTGCTCGACTTCACGCGGGGGCAGTTGGGCCGCCTCCATAGCAAGGTGGGGACCGACAACCAACGCCGCATCCAGGATCACCTCGACGGCATCGCCGCCCTCGAAAAGCAGCTTTCTGCAGTCGTAGATGGTTGCATGGTGCCGGCGGGGCTGGCCAAGGACCGGGACTACGTTTCTGGTTTCGACAACGAGAACCTGCCCCTGGCTCTCCGCTCGCAGATGGACACCGTGATAGCTGCCATGGCCTGCGACCTGACCCGGGTCTCGACCATTCTGTGTAGCAGCTCGACCAACAACTCGATCACCTACCGCTTCCTGGCCGCGAAGGACCCGAGGTTCGATGGCCAGTTCGGGGGCGATGAGACCGGCGGCTCCGGCAACAATCTGTTCAACCACCACACCATCGCGCACAACCAGGGCGAGCTCAGGCAGCTCAAGAACATTCTCGATCAGTTCTATTTCGAGCAGTACGCCTACCTACTCAAGCGACTGAGTGAGACCATGGATCCCGACGGCAAGCCGATGCTCGACAGTACGCTGGTTCTGTACTGCAACATGCAGGCGACAGGCGGCGGGCACCAGACCAAAGACCTGTTCTGGGTGCTCGGCGGAAACTGTGATGGTTATTTGAAGACGGGCCGCTTCTTACGCTGGCCCTCGGGCAGCTCTGGCCAGGGCAGCCCCACCAACGGAATCTTGGCGGCGATCGTCAATGCCATGGGGTGTCCGCGCGTGAGCGAATTCGGCGAACGCGACTACGGCGGAGAATTGGCCACGCTCATAGCGTGACCGATTCGCCAGCACGCTTCCGCCGCAGCTTGTCAACCGGCGTGGCGCGCGTCATCCTGAGGCGATGCCAGAGCAGCTGCAACGCGCCTTGCTGTGCGTTTCGCTCGTCCTCGGCTGCAGCAACGAGGGGCTGGTTTTGGAATCACGACGGGCGCCGTCGGTCGGGCAACCACAGCTCGAGCTTTCCATCCCCCGTCCCGCTGACTCGTTCGCTGATTCGGTGGGTGTAACGTTCGTGGTGTTGAACGACGAAGAGGCGTTGGTGGCGCGCACGGCCCTTTTGGACTTAGGCGTCCGCCATGTCAGGTCCTTCGCGCACGACCTGCTGGAGTTTGGGTTCAGCCTCACGGCAGCCGTGGCGGGGAAAGACCTGGGTTTGAACTTGGTCATGGACCCGCGCCTCGACATCAGCGGCGCTCAGTTGCCGCAGCTGCTGACCGCCCACCCCACGCTAGAGAGCCTGGAGGGGCCGAACGATTTCGACGCCTACGGAATCGACCTTTCCGGAGCGGAAGTCGCTGCCGCCATGCAGGACCTGCGTACGGCTGCTGATGCCGCAAGCCGCAAGGTCATCGTGGTGGATGGGCTGGATTCGGTGAAGTCTGGCGCTGGTGACCTCTCCCGCTTGCTCGACTACGGTAACTTCGAGCGGTATCGCAGCCGCGAGCAGCCAGGCAAAGCACTCGATGAACAGAAAATGGCAGCACGAACCGTGTGCGGCGCGCGCCCACTGTTCGTGACGGAGTGCGGCTATTCCAATTTTTTGGGCCACGAACGCTCGATCAGCGAAGAGGCGGCAGCCCGCTACTTGCCGCGACTCTTGCTGTCACATTTTGCGCAAGGCATAGAGCGCACGTTCTTGGACGACTTGCGGGACGGACGCGAACCCACCGCCCCCACCCTTGCCCAGGGATTGGTTCGGTATGACGGCGAGCACAAACCCGCGTTCACCACCATCCAGCGGCTACTCCAGCGGACGCTGG
>JAYUYU010000073.1:0-3023 GCA_043752365.1 Myxococcales bacterium
CCTCCCGCACTGACAGGCGGCCAGCACGACATCTCGCACGGCCGACGCCGTCGCAGCGCCAGCGCGCGCCGCGGCGGCGTTGCCCATTTGGCCTCCGCCATCACGCCCAGGTTTACGACACCGTTGGTCCTGGATTGCGATGTCAGCTCGGCAATCTTCCCAAATTTTTACGACGTCAGTCTTGTACGACATCTACGATGTCAATTCGGCCCCTAACATTTACGACACCGTTGGTCCTGAATTACGACGTCAGCTCGGCAATCTTCCCAAATTTCTACGACGTCAGTCTTGTACGACATCTACGGATGTCAATTCGGCCCCTAACACGAAGCCTGGCCCGATGCTGGCGCTGGAGGCGGCGTCACGGTCATCGATGAAAGCGATCTACCTGTAGACTCCCGAGCTCGGTGGCGCGCGGGCGACAAATGCGTGCGCCTATTTTTCTCGCGTGTACGGCAGCGAGGAGTGGTGGAGCACAATCTTCAGCGAGCCGCCGTCGCGAACGTAACCGAAGGTCTTGTCTACCATCACCTCGGCGCCCTGGGCGTCCGTAACATACACGTTGCCCATCGCTAAGGCTACCGAGCCGCGGGTGAAGGTCTCGCGAACCTCGGGCCGGCACGTCTTCCACCCTTTGAGGGCGAACCCCGCGTCGTCCGGGTAAGCCGGGTCGCCGCCCGCGAAGTACGCGAGCGCTCCCTGTCGATCGAAACGGAAAGTCTGCTTGCCGTGCGTCAATGTCGGCTTGAACAACACGGGCTGGGACGAATAGTTGTAAGCGCTGTCGAGCACGCGCTCTGCCTCCTTTCGCGGTTCGGGCGATGCACCGATACCTAGGAGTGCGTCGCACCACGAGCGCTGCGCCCCTTCGATTTCAGCGCGCGTTATCGGAGTCTCTGCCGACGCGCCGCTTGGCGGAGTCTGCGGCTCGGCGGCGTGGCTCGCACATCCGACGAGGCTTAGCGCGATGCCAGGCACAAGCCATAGCGCTCCTCGCCATCGGTCTCCGACACTTTTGGATGCGGGCAGCAGATGCTCTGTGGTGACCGCGGTGCGATTGCCATTCATTCAGTAATCTTCTTTCGTTGGTGTTTGGAGGTGAGTACGTAAAGTGCCCGATCGGAACCGGAAGAGACGTTGCGGGGCTGCTCGACAACCGCCGCCTGCTCGGGATATTCCCGGCAGATAGTCGTTCGTCTTCGTGGAGGTGTTCACGCGCATAGCTCATGCCGCGCGGAATCGCAGATAGCGACGACAGCCGGATTCTTCCGTTGGCGCTCGACCGAGATTGCGTAGAATCGCTCGCGTACCTCGTCGGCTCGTCCGATGATTTCGACGTCGTACTGGCGCATGACCTCTTTTTCGACGACGCTGGGTGCGCCGAAAATACCGAGGCCGTCGCCGTCAAACACCTTCAGGAGCGCGCTGTCTTCGAATTCGGCGACGATGCACGGTTTGCTGTCGTGCTGACCCAGCCACTGGTTGAGAGCGCGGCGGAGCGTCGAATGCGCGAGCGGCAGGAGCATGGGTGTGCCGGTCGAGTGATTTCGGAAACCCGCGCCGATATTTCTTGGCGAGCTCGTTGGTGCCAAACAAGCTGACGCCCGTTTCGCCAAGAAGGTGATTGTACGCACGCACGCTGCTCCCCGTGCTGGCTTCGCCAGCTCAATCCTCAATCCTCACCACTCCTAACTCACCCAGGAGCGCCCCCGGTACCGCCGGGCAGGCACTGGCCGCCCTCCGCGTCGCACAGCGTCATCTCGCCGCAGTCTGGTCCGGGGTCGAAGCCCGAGCGATCGCCTTTGCAAGCCTGCAGCTCGCTGCCCGAGCAACGGTACTCACCCACGTCGCACAGGAAGCATTCGCCCATCGCTGCGCTGCAACGTCCGGCCGTGACGCAGTCCTGCGCGACGGGGTTGGCCTGTCCGAGCGTGTCACACAGGCGCAGATCTTTGCCGTCGCAGCTGTAGACCCCGGGCGTGCAAACGTCGCACTGTCCGTTCGACTTGTCGCACAGCGCGTCGCTGTTGCACGTCTCCTGCGGTGCGAAGCCGGTTCGGCCCTCGTTACACACGAGCAGGGTCGCGCCGGCGCAGTCGTGGTCGCCGACTTGGCAGGCGGGCTGCTTGCAGACCTTGTTGGTCTTGTCGCACAGCTCCGTCGTTTTACAGGTGTCGCGGGTGTCCCAGCCGGTGCGGTCGTCCTTGCACTGCTGGAGCGAGAGGTCACTGCACTGCCAGGTGTCCTTCTCGCACGGCGCCGCGTTGCAGACGCCGGTCGAGCTGCAATGCGCTTCGGAGATGCAATGCTCCTTGAGCTCGTAGCCACTGCGGTCGGCCTTGCAAGTGTTCAAGTCGCCGTTCTGCGCGCACTGAAAGTTCTTGCCGACCTCGCAGACGGGTGGATGGCACACGCCGTTGGTCTCGTCGCACAACCCGCCAGTGGCGCAGGCCTCTTGGTCCATCCAGTCCGTCTGGGACGGATTGCACACCTGGAGCTGCGCGCCGTCGCAGTGGTAAGTGTTCGGCATGCAGAACGCCTCGCTGCAAGTTTTGGCTTGGGCGTTGCACAGCGCGGCGCTGGCGCAGGTCGCCTGCACTTCCCAGCCGCTTTGGTCGGGCTTGCACTGTCTTAGATCCGCGGCGTTGCACTCGAATTCGCCAGGGGTGCACGGCGCGGCGTTGCACTTCTTGTTGCTGGCACTGCAGTACGCGGCCGTGGCGCAGGTGTCGACGATGTCGTAGCCGTTGCGGTCGGCGTTGCACACGCCGAGCACTTCGCCGGCGCAGTGAAACTCGGCGGCTTGACACACGGGCTGCGTGCACTCTCCCTTGGCCTTGTCACACAGGGCAACGGCGTCGCAAATAGCCATCTGGGTGAAGCCGTTGCGGTCGGCGTTGCACGTGAGCAGCGCGGCGCCCGCGCAGTCCACGTCGCCTGCCGCGCAGCTAGGGGGCTCACATTGACCAGCGTCGGGATTGCACAGCGCCGCGGTGGCGCAGGTGTTCGCGTCGGCCCAGCCG
>JAYUYU010000074.1:0-7723 GCA_043752365.1 Myxococcales bacterium
TTGCCCCGTACCAGCACGGACGGACCATTCTTGCTGACCGTCACCTCGAGCTTGCCGGGGGCCTTGATGGTCGCGCCCGTGTCTTCGAGCGCCCGGCGCAACCAAGCCTCCGTCAGCACGAATTCGACGTGTTTGGCGCCGCGTTCCAAATCGGCGACGGGGACCACGAGCTCAGGGCGGGACATCGACGCCCCGGCCATAGCGCGCCGCGAGCCTGAGCGCAAAAGGGGTCAGGGGTCGGGGGTCAGGGTCAGGGGTCAGGGGTCAGGCGTCAGGGGTCAGGGGTCAGGGGTCAGGGGTCAGGGGTCAGGGGTCAGTCGAACTAGGGAAGAGGGAGAAGCAGGGATGCAAGGGGGATGGGAGAGCAAGAGCGAGCAGCGAAGGTGAGAAGGCGGGGGGACGGGGGAGCTGGGGTTTGATAAGGCAGACGGGTGCGCTTCATGCTCGAGCCGGGGACGCGCGCGCGCCGATTGGTTTCTGCGCTCGCCATTTACGCTGGCGCAACGCTGTTGCTGCTGGCGTGCGCGGGGCCTAGCGTTTTGCGCGAGCACACCCCTTACAACCACTTTGCGCTGCTGGCCGAGGCCTGGCTGAAGGGGCGGCTCGACTTGGGAGGCCCGCCGCCGGACTATGCCCGGGGCAACGACTTTGCCGTGTATCAAGGGCGCTGGTTCGTCGTGTTTCCAGCTTTCCCGAGCGTGCTCTTGTTGCCGCTGGTGGCGCTGTCGGGGCGTGCGGAGGCGGTGGCCGACGGGCGCTTCTTCCTCATGCTGGCCGGGCTGGCGCCGGCGGTGTTGTTCTTGGGGCTCGAGAAATTGAGCCGCAGCGGCGAGTCGAAGCGCACCGAGCTCGAGAACGTGAGCCTGTCGGGATTGTTTTGCTTCGGCTCGGTCTACTTTTTTTGCAGCGTGCAGGGGACTGTCTGGTTCGCCGCGCACACCGTGGGGGCGGTGCTCCTGGCTCTGTACGTGCTGTTCGCGTTGCGGGCGGAGCGGCCGTTGCTGGCGGGAGCGTGCTTGGCGCTGGGTTTTGCGACGCGGGCGCCGCTCGTGTTCGCGGCGCCGCTTTTCGTGTTCGAAGCGGTGCGAGTGAGCGAGCTGGCCAAGCCGCGCGGCGCGGGGCTCGTGCAGCGCTATGCGCTGAGGCGTCTGGCCTGGCGGCTGCTGTTGTTTGCGCTGCCGCTGGCTGGGGTGGCGGCGCTGAGCTTGTGGCACAACGCTGCCCGCTTCGGTGATCCGTTCGAAACCGGCTACCGCTATCTCAGCATTGCGTGGGCTAACCGCATCGCAAAGTGGGGGCTCTTCGACTATCACTACTTGGCGCGCAACTTGGGCGTCATGCTGGCGAGCTTGCCGTGGTTTCCGGCACAGGGCGGGGCGGTCCAAATCAACGCGCACGGGCTGGCGCTGTGGGTGACTACGCCCATGTACTTGTGGCTATTGGTCGCCAAACGCTGGTCGGCGCTGGCGCGCGGGCTGCTGTTGACCGCAATGCTGGTGGCGTTGCCCACGCTCTTTTACCAAAACACGGGCTGGGTGCAGTTTGGCTACCGGTTCTCGAACGACTACGCGCCGCTGTTGTTCCTGTTATTGGCGATCGTCGGGCCGTCCCTCCGCGGCAGCTTCATGCTGGCTTCCGCCTTCGCGGTGATCGTGAATTTTTTCGGCGCGCTCACGTTTGGTCGCGCCGAGCACGCGAAGTTCTACGTGATCGAGTCGTCGCAAAAAATACTGTACCAACCAGATTAGGTCGGCAAAGCCGACCTAATCTGGTTGTCTTGGTTTCCTCCGCGCCTTGCTTGAGCGCGTTGCGACCAAGGCGACTGGAGCGTAGCGGGCGCTCGGCCTCGCCGAGTCTCGTTCACTCCGGTCCTCTGATTCGATCGAGATCTGATCGTGCCAAGGTCGGGTGGGGTTGATCCAGCTCGCGCTTTGCGCTCGCGATCGCCGTACAGGTTTTGAACGGAGCGAGCCGTTGGGGAGGCTACTGGCTGGCGGCGGGTGCGGCAGCGGGAGGTGCTGCGGCTGCTGCGGGCTTGGGGGCGACCGGTGCTGCGGGCTTGGGGGCGGCGCTGGGTGCGGGGGCCGCGGAGGCGTCCGGCTTTTCGCTCTTCTTGGGTTTGCGCTTGATCGAAATCTTGCTGATTTTCGTGGGCTTTACCGAGCGGTCGCCCTGCACTTCGACGCCGGAAAGCTTCAAGACCACGTCCTCGGGCGCGCACTTGCCGAAGATCGTGTAACCGCCGTCCAGGTGGTTGGCGACGCCGTCCATGATGAAGAACTGCATGCCGTTGGTGTTCTTTCCGCGATTGGCCATGCACAGCTGCCCGCGCTCGTTGTGGCGCGCGCCCTCCCAAATTTCGTCGGGGATGACATAGCCGGGCTCGCCGGCGCCGCTGCCCTGCGGGTCGCCGCCTTGGATCATGAAGCCTTTGATCACGCGGTGGAACGTGGTGCCGTCGTAGCCGTTCTTCTTTGCCCACTTGCCGTCGGGCTGCTTGAAGGGTCGCAAACCGCGCGCCAGCCCAATGAAGTTGGCGACCGTGATCGGCGCCTTGTCGTCGTACAGCTCGCACTCGAGCTTGCCCTGATCGGTTTGGATGTCGGCGTAGAGGGAGCCGGTACCGGCAAGACCTTTGGTCGCGTCGTCGAGCGTGAATTTGCCGGCGAGCGGATCATCGGGGCTCACCGGGACACTTGCCACTGGCTTCGAGGCGGGCGCGGCAGGAGCGGGCGCGGCGGTGGTGGCTGCGGTTTGGACCGGTGCGGGCGTAAGCGCCGCGGGCGGCGTGACGGGCTCGGGGGTCGCTGCGACCGGTTTGGCCTCGGGCTCGGGGTCGGACTTTTGACAGCCGAGCCCCAGGGGTAACGCGAGCAAACATCCCAAGGTGACGAAACGAACGGTGCTTCCGAGCTGATGCATCGCGGCGCGGTCTACCATCACCGCGGCCCGATGTGGAGCCGCCACCGCGGTAGAGGCGGCTTCAGCCGTCGATCTTCAACTTCATGCCGGGGGCCACGCCGTGCGCCCGCGCCCAGCCAGCGTTCAACTCCAGCACGTGCGCCACCGGGCACTTGATGCCCCGCGGGGCTTCGTTCAGCGTCGGCACCTGCTCGAGGATGCCGGCGATGACGCCGTCCTTGGTGACGTAGAGCAGGTCGAGCGGAATGCAGGTGTTGCGCATCCAAAAATTGCGTACGCGCTCGTCTTGCCACGAGAACAACATGCCGCGGCTTTCCGGCATGCTGGTGCGGTACATGAGGCCGCGTTCGCGCGAGGGCTCGTCGCGCGCCAGCTCGACTTCGACCTGCGGGGAGCTGGGTGCGTCCACGAAGGTAACTTTGCCGAGCGGTAACTTCAGGTTGCCCGTTGGATCTTTGGGGCACTGCGCGGCCTTGGGCGCGCTGGGCGCGGGGTCGCCGAGCGGTACGACGCAAGCCGGGCTTGGGGCGGCGGCGGTCGTGCCGGCCGCGCCCGCCGACGTCGTCGGCGTGAGCGGAAGTGTCGAGGCACCTGCGACGCTGGTTGCTCCCGCCGTTGACGCTGGCACTCCGTTGGCGTTTTCGGTCGTCGACGGTGCCACGGGTTCTTCGGCGCGATTGCAGGCGCAGCCCAGGGCGAACCAGGTGAAAGTGGCGATGACGAGGCCAGGGCTCCACTGCATGGTGGTCGGGTTGTAGCGGGGTCCGGGGCTCGGCACCAACCGCTGTTTGGCGCGGCATTTCTGCAGCCCATGCGCAAACGACGGCTGACCTGTGGAAACTTGGGAGAACCGAGCTACCTTAGCGCTGTCATGTTTGGGTGCAGGACCGCGACTCGGGTGGGGTGCTGTGCGCTGGCGCTCGGCTTGGCCTTCGGCTGCGGCGGAGCCGTGGAGCACAACGACGGCTCGGGGGCTGCAGGGCGTAGCCAGGGCGGTAGCGCTTCAGGCAAGGCCGGCGCGCCTTCGGGCCTCAGCGGGCGGGCGGGCGTCAGCGGCGCCAGCGCTGGAACCGAGTCGATGCCTGATGGGGGGCTAGTCGATCCTGATCCGGTCGAGAGCGGCTGCACGTCCGAAGACCTGCCGCCTCCGGAACTCGAGTGCGAGCCCTTCAGCGCGGGCTCTTGTGGCCCCGACGGGGGTTGCTACCCGTTCGTTGATCACCCGGAAGGTAGCGGCTGCGACCAGCAGCGCTACGGCACCGTGTGTCTGCCTTCCGGAACGGGCACGCAAGGCCAGCTGTGCGGAGCAGACGCGAACGACAGGTGCGCTCCCGGCTTCGTGTGCGTCGTCGGGCAGCGCGCGGGCACGCGCTGTGCGGCCCTGTGCGAGCTGGGAGTGCCCAACAAGTGCCAGGGTGGGCTCATCTGTGGTGCTCTCGACGTGGCCGGTTTCGGGGTTTGCGGCTAGGCCTCGCATGAGACCGTGGCTCTTGTCCCGTGCCGTGCTCGTGGGGTCGAGCGGGTGGCTGCTGGCCCTAGCGTGCGGCTCACGCACGGGCCTGCCTCCGGGCCGTCTGTTGGGGGTGGCGGGCTCGGAAAACGTTGCCGGGGCGCCGGCTCAGCCGGACTGTTCGAGCGCCGCCGACTGCCCTCAACCTCCTCCCGGTCAATGCGGCTCTGCAGCGTGTAAGGACGGCTCCTGCTCGCTTGACGTGGGGCAAGTCTGCGACGACCGGGACCCGTGCACGGTCGACGCCTGCATGCCAGGCCGCTGCGTGTTTACGGACGGCCGCGTGGACGGCGACGGCGACGGCGCGTTCGCTAGCGGCACCGTCGCCGATCCGAAGGCCGCGCTCGGCTGCGGCAAGGATTGCGACGACGCATCCGCTGAGATTTTCCCCAACGCCATCGAGCTCTGCGACGGGCTCGACAACGACTGCAACGGCATCGTCGACGACGGCACACAGCTGCAGACCCGCAGCCTCGCGCCGACCCAAGTGTCGCCGCCAGAGGCCGAGCACGCCGATGCGGCTGGTCTCGCCTTCGATGGCCAGGCGTTTGGCGCGAGCATGACCAGCTGGTTGGGGCGCTCGCAAGGGCAATTCCAACAGTTGAGCGCCCAGGGGCAGCTGCTGGGCGGGCCGCAACGCATCGCGCACGTCAACGCTGCAGCGTACGGTGGCCCGTTGGTTTGGTCTGGCGAGCGCTATTTGACCGCCTACCAAGACGCACGCCAAGCGCAAAACTACGAAATTTACTTCGACCTTTTGAATCGCAAGGGTGAACGGCTCATTCAGGATTTGCGCGTGACGAACGCGGACGAAAAGTCGATTCGCCCGTCGTTGGTGTGGACGGGCGCCGAAGGACTGCTGGTTTGGGACGATCGGCGGTTCGAGCAGAGTGGTGGGACTTCGGTCATCTTCGGGCAGCGCGTTTCCATCGAAGGCAAGCTGCTGGGCGGCAACGTGCAGCTATCGCCCGACGATGTAGTGGCTGAAGACGCCAGCGTCGCCCTCAGCGACACAGAAATCGGCATTGCTTTCGCGTCGCTGGCTGCGAACGACACCGGGAGCGTGAAGTTCATGACCGCGTCGCGCACGCTGAGCGGCCCTTCCGCCTTGAGCCAAATCGACTTCGAGAACGCGGATGGCCCAGTCGTCACCGCGCTGAAGGACGAGTACGTCGTCACCTTCCACCAGTTCGACGGCGTGACCTACGGTCCCTCAATTTTCGGCGTCACCATCGGCAAAAACGGCGTGATGAGCGCCCCGCAATCCATGACTGTCGGCGCCGCGCACGCCCAGGGCAATGCCACGTATTCCTACGGAGATCGCTTCGTCATGGTCTGGGGCGACGACAAGGACGGTCCCTATCAGCTCTACGTTCAGACCTTCGACAAGAAGCTGGCGCCTATTTCGCCGCGGCTACGCTTGACCACGACCATGACCGACACGCTCGGCGCCGCGCTGGCGCCGTCATCCGATGGAGGGCTTGGGGTGCTTTACACCGACCTCAACCACGGCAAGCCCAAGGCCTTCTTCACTCGGCTGGACTGCAAGGCCGGCTTCGAGCTCGACTAGTCAAGCCGGCCGCAACACACGCGGCCCGGCTTGATGCACCTTGCCCGGTAGGTGGCGGCCGAGCACCGTCTCGGCGACGCGCCCGGCTTCGATGAGCAGGTCGAGGTCGATGCCTGTTTTTACGTTCAAGCCGTTCAGCATGTAGACGAGGTCCTCGGTCGCGAGGTTGCCGGCCGCGCCCGGCGCGTAGGGGCAGCCGCCAATGCCCGCGACGGAAGCGTCGAAATCTCGAATACCGAGCTCCAGGCCGACGAGTGCATTGGCCAGGGCAGTGCCGCGCGTGTCGTGGAGGTGCAGGGCTAGCTTTTCGGCCGGAAGCTCCGCCAAGAAATCGCGCACGATGCTCTGGGTTTGTAGCGGCGTGCCCACGCCGATGGTGTCACCGAGCGACACTTGGTAGCAGCCGAGCTCGAGCAGCCGGCGAGCGATGCCGAGCGACGCGCTCACCGGCACGTCGCCCTCGTACGGGCAGCCCCACACCGTAGACACGTAGGCGCGCACGGAAAGCCCTGCCTCCCGCGCGGGCGCCACGACCTCTTCGAACGTTTGCAATGACTCTGCGATGCTCTTGTTCGTATTCTTGCGGTTGTGCGTCTCGCTAGCCGACATGAACACGGCAATCTCTTTCAGACCCGCCGCTAGCGCTCGCTCGAAGCCCTTCGCGTTGGGCACCAACGCCGAGACCGTCACGCCTGGCGGCGTCTGAGCCGCCTTCACCAGCTGGTCGGCATCCGCCAGCTGCGGCACCCAGCGCGGCGACACGAAGCTCGTCAGCTCGATGCGCTTGAGGCCCGCTGCGATCAGCGCCCTTAGCAGCTCGAGCTTACCTTCGAGCGAAATGGGGGCAGCTTCGTTCTGGAGGCCGTCGCGAGGCGAAACCTCATAGATCGAGACACTGTCTGGAAGCCGGTCGAACACGGAAGCCCTAGTCTAGCAGGCGACCAAGGAACCGGGACCGGGGACCGGAGACCGGAGACCGGGAAACCGGGACGGGAAGACCGGAGACCGGAGACCGGAGACCGGGACCGGAGACCGGAGACCGGAGACCGGAGACCGGAGACCGGAGGACCGGGAGACCGGAGGACCGGGAGACCGGAGGACCGGACACCGCAGCGGGGGCAATCGTTGTGAAGGTGGCTAGACTTATAGGTCTGGTTCCTGCCGTCCGGTGCCGTTGCTGCTCGAGCCTGCAAAAGCGGGAGCGCCCTGCTACGACGCGAGCTCGCGCAAAGCGCGAGCCTCCACGACGTCAACCGACCTTGATAGGCCAGATCACGATCCACGATTGAGAGGAGGCCCGGTACAAACTCGGCGAGGCCGAGCGCCGATCGCGCGTCAGGTCACAACGGTCGCCAGACGCGTGGGCGAAGCGCGGAGGAAACCAAGACCAGCCAAACCAAGACCAGCCAAACCAAGACCCACCAAACCAAGACCCACCAAACCAAGACCCACCAAGAACCTAGACCGCGCCCATCGCCTTTTTGAAGCGCTTGGCATCCGCGAACATGTCGACGTTCGTGAACACGTAGGTAGCGTCTTGGGCTTTGCCAGCGGTGGCGATGTCGGCCAGCTTTTCGATGGCTGGGTCTTCGTAGCGCGACTTGTGGCCGGCTGGGCCAGGCAAGCGGTAGTAGGCGACCTTGCGCTTGGAGAGGCCGTGATTGAGCGGGTCACGCGCCGAGAGGGTGTTGGTCTCTTCGGCCAAGTCGTCCGCGTCGTCG
>JAYUYU010000075.1:0-17954 GCA_043752365.1 Myxococcales bacterium
ACCACGGGGCTCAGCGCGAGCGCGATTCGATCGCTCGAGCGTGTCTACCGCCGGCGGGTGCCCAACGACAAGATTGCGACACCCGAGCTAGTGCGCTCGCTCGCCGATGCTTCGCGTGAGACGAAGCGCCAGGTCGGCGCGCTGGTGCATCGCTCCGGCGAGGTCGACTACGTTATCGTGGGTCACGCTTCGGGCTTGATGCTGCCGGACATCGGTCGCCTGCGCGCCGCCGAAGGACGCTTCCGCGCGCTGCGCTTGGTGCACACGCATTTGTTCAACGAGCCGCTCACCCGCGACGACTTGACCGATCTCACGCGGCTGCGGCTCGATTTGGTGGCTGCGATTCTGCTCAACCCAACCGGTGAGCCGCAGCGCATGACCTGGGCCTACAACACGCCCACCTTCGAAGGACGCGGCCAGCCCTATGCCGTGGCGGGCCCGTTTCCGTACGGCCAACCGCAACCTCACTTCGGCGAGCTGATAGCCGCGCTGGAAGCCGAGTTCGCCCAGCACGCGCGCCCCCGCGACGTCGTCGCCAAGGACGGCCGCGCCATCCTGATCCACGTCGGCGACAAGCGGAAGGCAGGGGCTGCCAGCCGCGCGCGCTCGCGCTTGGCCGAGCTGGAAAGCTTGGCCCGCACCGCGGGTGTGGACGTGGTGGAGCGTATTACCCAGCTGCGCGACCAACCGGACGCGCGCTTCGTGCTCGGCGCCGGCAAGCTGGAGGACGTCGTCACCCAAGCCATCGATTTGGGCGCCGAAACGCTGATTTTCGATTGTGACTTGAGCCCCGCGCAGGCGCACTCCATCGCCAAGCAAACCGACCTCAAGGTGCTCGATCGCACTCAGGTCATTCTGGACATCTTCGCGCAGCGCGCCGAAAGCCGTGACGGCAAGCTGCAGGTCGAGCTGGCGCAGCTCAAATACACTCTGCCACGGTTGGGGCAGAAGGATGACTCGCTGAGCCGTTTGACCGGGGGCATCGGCGGCCGGGGTCCGGGTGAAACCAAGCTCGAAATCGGCCGGCGCCGCGCGCGCGAGCGCGTGCATCGGCTCGAGAAAGAGCTGCGTAGCCTGGAGAAGCAACGCGCCGAACGGCGCCGCAAGCGCGCTGGCAGCGAGCTGCCGGTCGTAGCCATCGTCGGCTACACCAACGCGGGCAAGAGCACCTTGCTGAATACGCTGACCGACGCCGGCGTGTTGGCCGAAGACAGGCTATTTGCGACGCTCGACACCCGCGCCAGGAAGCTTTTTCTACCGTCGGGTCGCGACGTTATCTTGACGGACACGGTGGGCTTCATCCGCCAAATGCCGAAGGACTTGTTCGCGGCTTTCCGCGCCACCTTCGAAGAAGCCGCCGACGCCGACTTGATCATCGAAGTCGTCGACGTCTCCGACGACGAGCATACGGACCACATCACGACCACTGGCGAAGTCTTGCGCGACCTCGGCCTCGACGACACGCCGCGCCTGCGCGTGTACAACAAAGTGGATCGGCTGGGCGATGACGAACGCCATGCGCTGAATAACGAGCCGGACAGCGTCGCGCTCTCCGCCCTCGACAAAACCTCTACAAAAACGCTCTTGCTGCGCATCGAGTCGTGGTTAGCGCTGATCGACCACCAACGCGCCGTCCGCGTCGCCCAAGACGAAGCCGAACGGTTGCTGTACGAAGCCTGAGGCGTCCGCATGGCGCAAGCCTCCTCGCCTCGAGCGGGACCCGAGATTTTTTTCGCAGGCCGCGTTCGGAAACGTCCAAGTAGGCGGTGCGGCGTCTAGCGTAGCAGCTTGCTGGCGATGCTGTGGCCCGCGCGCTCACCGGCCAGCGTCGTCTCGTCCTGGCCGAGCGTCGCCCCGAACATAGAAGTCGTGCGGACGCGACCCACGTAGGTGACTGGAGATTGCGCGTTGGACACGATGAATGCGTCGACGTCCATAGTGCCGCTGGCACCCAACGCGACCACCGCCAGCGGCGTCGTCATGCTGACGAGCTGCGCGCCGGCCATGGCCTCCGTATCGGCAGGGTCCGACGTGCGCACTTGCAACTCGACGCGCGGCACCGGCGCGGCTTCGTCGTTGCGTGCCGCTACGATGTTGACGAAGTGCCCAGCCTCACGCAAGTCGGCCTCGATTGCGTCGACCATGGCGGACACGTTGCCAGAGTCCGTTCTGGCGACCCGATCGCTGATCGCGACATACACCGTGACCTGCTGTGGCAGCGGATACCGGGCTTTGCGCTGAACGCAGGCTGTCCCAAAGAATCCCAACCCACCCAATACCAGCCGCCTTCGGTTCATCTCAGCTCCCGTCTCTCCCCCGCGAGCTTATCAGCCTTAGTCGCGTCGGGGCGCGTACGCCAAGGTCAAAGTGGACCAAGGCGCCTCCACCGCCAGCCTCACCGGCGTCTGCCTCCGCCCCTAACGGCCCCTCAGCGAGGCTTGACGGCTCCCAGACCCGACAGGGAGATCGGGGGATCGGGAGTCGTGCGAGCGTGATTCTGTTGCGCCAATTTGGGTCACCGCTTGCGTTGCAGTTCGGTCGCCGTTACGACAGCGAGATTGCGACGCGAAGGCCGACTGGAATCGGCGCCCATTCTGGTCTCGCACGACTCCAGATCTCCCGATCTCCCTGTGAAAAATCTCGAGCCCCACGTTGCCGCTCAGAGACGTTACGGCGCCGCACAAGCCGCCCAGCTGGGCGGCGGCGCTACGGAACGAGACTGGGCCTAGCTCAGCCTTCGTCGCGGCGGGGGCGGCGGTTTTGGTCGAGGATTTGCTTCCTGGCGCGCACCGCGGCGGGCGTGACCTCGAGCAGCTCGTCCTTGTCGATCCACTCCATGGCCGTGTCGATGGTGTGCAGGTGCGGCGGGGGCAAGGTGACGTTCTCGTCGCGGCCGGCAGCGCGGATGTTGGTCAGCTTCTTTTCGCGCGTGCAGTTCACGTCCAGGTCGTTCGGACGGTTGTGCTCACCGATGATCATGCCCTCGTACACGGGCATGCCCGGCTCGATGTGCAAGATGCCGCGCGGTAAGAGGTTGAACAGCGCGTACGGGGTCGTGGTGCCCGTGCGGTCGGAGACCATGGCGCCGTTCGGGCGACGCAGCATCGGACCCGCGTAGGGCATCCAGCCGCCGAACAGCGAGTTGAGCAGGCCCAGGCCACGCGTCTCGGTCAAGAACGCGGAGCGAAAGCCGATCAGCCCGCGCGACGGCACTTTGAACTCCATGCGCGTGCGCCCGAAGCCCAGGTTCTGCATCTTCATCATTTGGCCGCGGCGTTCGCCGAGGCGCGTAGTGACGGCGCCCACGTAGGCATCCGGCACGTCGACGATCACGAGCTCGAGCGGCTCGCTCTTCACGCCGTCGACGTCTTTGACGACGACTTCGGGCATGCCGAGCGCGAATTCGAAGCCTTCGCGGCGCATGGTCTCGGCCAAGATAGCCAGCATCAGCTCGCCGCGGCCGTACACCAGGAACGTATCCGGCTCGGCCGTCTCTTCGACGCGCAACGCCAGGTTGCGCTTCGCCTCTTTGAACAGCCGCTCGCGCAAGTGACGCGACGTCACCCATTTGCCAGACTTGCCGGCCAGCGGCGATGCGTTCACGACGAAGCGCACTTTAATCGTCGGCTCTTCGACGGAGATGCGGGGCAGCGCCTCTTGGCGGCTCGGATCCGTCAGAGTGTCGCCAATTTGGACGTCCTCCAAGCCTGCGACGGCGACGATGTCGCAGCAGTCCGCCGACTCGACCTTGACGCGCTTGTTGCCTTCGAACGAGTACACGGCCGAAAGGCGCACGTTCACCGCGGCGCTTTCGCCGAGCAAGGCCACGGTTTGCCCCACCTTTACGCTGCCGCGCTTGATGCGGCCGATCGCCAGGCGACCGACGTATTCGTCGTGCTCGATGTTGTGCACGAGCAGCTGCATCGGACCCTCTTCCAACAAAGGCGGACGAACGCGCGCGATGATGGTGTCGAACAGCGGAATGAGGCCCTCTTTACCCTCGTCTTCGAGGTTGTACTTGGCCATCCCCTGCTTGCCAATGGCGTACACGGTCGGAAAGTTCGTCTGCTCGTCCGAGGCTTCCAGCTCACAGAAAAGATCGAAGACCTCGTTCAACACGTCGTCGGGGCGCGCGTCGTGGCGGTCGATCTTGTTGATGCAAAGAATGATGTTCAGGCCGAGCTGAATCGCCTTGCCGAGCACGAAGCGCGTCTGCGGCAGCGGACCTTCGGCCGCGTCAACCAACAAGACGACGCCGTCGGCCATCTTCAACGTGCGCTCCACCTCGCCACCGAAATCGGCGTGGCCGGGGGTGTCGATGATGTTGATCAGCGTGCCTTTGTATTTGACGCTGCAGTGCTTGGCGAGAATCGTGATGCCGCGCTCGCGCTCCAAATCGTTGGAGTCCATCACGCGCTCGGCGACGGCTTCGTTGTCGCGAAACACACCCGTCTGGCGCAGCATGGCGTCGACCAGCGTGGTCTTGCCATGATCGACGTGGGCAATGATGGCGATGTTTCGGATGTTCTCGCGACGTGCTTCGGACATTGTGGGCGCGCGCTAGTAGCCCGATAAGCCCCGGCCCGCAACTGCCCCCGCCCCGTCGCCCGAGATGAATTCCGCCGTGCCTCCCCTACGCGGCGGCCCGCAGGTCCCAAATTCGCGACTTTCGTTGGCCCAGCAAGCAGTCGGTTCCGGCTCCCCGAATCAGCCGCAGGCCGAATAGGCGATCGAAATGCCCCGGCCGCGGCTCTCGAAAGCCGGCTTGGCCGCCGCGTCGATGACCGCGACGTCGCCGGCCCGGAGCCGATGCTCCGTCGGCCCGACCGTGATGGAAAGCTCCCCGGCTTCACAAACCACGACCCGCCGCTCGCCATTTCGCCCCGCCCCGCGCTCCAGCCGCGCCCCGCGCGCCAGCTCCCAGCGCTCGAAGCCGATGCCCAAATCCATTCCCAGTGAACGTAGCTCGACGCCGCCGCGCGCTTCGGCCGGCACGTCCGCGCGCACAACGACGCGCACTTTGGGTCGCGTTGCCGAAACCAGCGCCTCGATGCCGATGCCGAGCGCCGCCGCCACTTTGATGAGCACCGAGAGCGTGGGATTGCCCTGACCGGACTCCAAGTGCGCCAAAGTCGGGCGCGGCACGCCGGAGCGATCGGACAGCTCTTGCTGGGTGAGGCCGCGCGCCTCGCGCTGATCTTTGAGGTTCACGGCGAGCCTTGTTCTCTCGTCGTCAGGCATGTCGATAGATTATCACGCAACTCCCGCTGGCAGTGGCCGAAAGGTGGCTCATGAGGCTCGGCTTCGTCGCCTGCGCGACCCTGATGGTTGGCTGCTCGTCCCCGCTTACGGAAGCGCGCACCAGCTTCGACGAAGCTCGTTACCCGGACGCCGTCGCGGAGTTCCGGACGCTGCGCCCCACAGGGCTCGGCCGCCCCGAGTTGTTCGAATACGCGCTGTACCGCGGGCTATCGCACCTCGCGCTGGGCGACGCGGCGCCCGCCGGCCATTGGCTACTGGTCGCCAAGCGCCTGTCGGAAGCGGCGCCCGGCCTAGCAACGGCCGAGCAGCAGGGCCGGTTGCTGTCGGCGTGGCGCAGCATGGGCCGAGCGAGTGGTGAGTAGTGAGGATAGAGGATTGAGTACCAGACGCGCGAGTAGTGAGGATTGAGGATTGAGGATTGAGTACCAGAGGGAGAACGCGCTCGGCAGGCTAAGCCTCCCCCAGTTTCGTTGACACGCCATGGAGCCCCATGCGTGTTGATCGACCTACGTACACACAGGAATTTCGCCAGGACGCCGTCAGGCTGCTGAAGACCACTGACCGTTCCTTCAAGCAAGTGTCTGAAGATTTGGGCGTTTCTACTTGGAGTCTGCGCCAATGGTACAAAGACTCCGGAGTGCCCAAGAAATCGAGGAAGCAGCGAAAAGCTGCGTCAGGTAAGTTCCCGGGCGAGGAAACGCCCGAGAACAAGTTGGCGCGTTTGGAGCGCGAGAACGCAGCGCTGCAACGCGAAAACGACTCGCTGCGATTGGATCGAGAAATCCTAAAAAAAGCAGCAGCCTTCTTCGCGAAGGAAAGCGAATGAAGTTCGCATTCATCGCCGCGGAGAAGGCGCTTCCAGTGTCCACGATGTGCCGCGTCTTTAGCGTGACTCGGCAGGGTTACTACGCCTACCTGAAGCGGCAGGCGGCAAGACGACCCGTTGAGGTTGAGCTTCAGACGCACGTCAAGCAAGCCTACGCGGAAGGCCGCGGTGCGTATGGCAGCCCTCGCGTTGTCGAAGCGCTCCGCAAGAAGGGCGTCCCGGTAAGCAAGCGGCGTGTCGAGCGGACCATGCGAGCTTTGGGCCTGCAGGGCCGCAAACGCCGGCGTTTCCGGGTCACCACCAAAGCCAATGCTGCTCATCCCGTAGCGGCCAACCTGCTCGACCGAAACTTCACCGCTGACAGGCCCAACCAGCGCTGGGTCACAGACATTTCCTACGTCTGGACCGACGAAGGCTGGTGCTACCTTGCGGTCATCCTCGACCTCTTTTCACGGGCCGTCGTGGGTTGGGCGCTCGACACTACGCTCACGACGCATTTGCCGCTCCGCGCGCTTGACATGGCCGTGCGACGACGAGTCCCAGGCTCTTCGCTGCTGCACCACTCCGACCGCGGTTGTCAGTACACGAGCCAAGAATACCGACGAGCCCTCGCCGACCTCGGCATTGACGTCAGCATGAGCCGCAAAGGCAACTGTTGGGACAACGCCGTCGCTGAGAGCTTCTTCGCGACCATCAAGACCGAGCTCGTCTACGAGCGTCGCTGGGCTACCCGTCTCGAGCTACGGGCCGCCGTCTTCGACTACATCGAGGTTTTCTACAACCGTCAGCGCCTCCACTCGACGCTTGGCTACAAATCCCCAATCCAATTCGAAACTGACCACGCCGCTATCGCGGCCTAGCAAGTGTCAACGGAACCGGGGGAACCCCACGAAGCCCTGCGCGATCTCCCCACTCAATCCTCAATCCTCACTACTCAAGCCTATCGCCGGCCGGCGATGCGCTCGATTCCGAGGCGAATTGGCCGGCTTGACCGCGGCGACCCTACTTGGGAGAGCAGGCCTTAGCGTGACGTTGTTCGAGCGCGCGAGCCACCTCGGTGGGCGAGGATCGAGCCGTCAGCGCCGGGCTTCAGCTTCAACCTAGGGCCGCATGCCATCTACGGTGGCGGCGCCGCCACTCGAACCCTCGAGGAACTCGGAGTTCGCTACGCCCATCACTCTCCGTCGAGCCCACTCCTCCTAGTTGACGTCGAGTCGAACCGGGCTCGCGGCAACACCACGAACCTGGCCTTCGACCTCAGTGGCACGCTCGGCGTTCGCTGGCGGTTCGTGCCGCCGAACTCACGGATTCAGGCATTCTTCCTCGCCATGTACCGGGCCGACCTGATGTGTCGAAACCAATCCGTTCCAGAACCCGCCTCCATACGAAAAGTTGGTAGGAGACCTCAGCGGCGCCTATTCGCGGCGCATCAACATCCAGCATCGGCTGGTCTATCAAGTCCTGCCCAAGGAGAAGTCCGTGAAAGTGTTGCGGCTTTGGACGCACTACGAGTAGCCGTGACCACCGATGGTGCTAGGCTGTCTCATGGTTGGGGCCATGATGGTTGAGCGGAATTCGAGTCGTTGCCGCGCTCTGGCGACGGGTTTGCTGGTCGCCGTGGTTGTGAACGCTTGGGGTCGCCCTGCGGCCGCTTGTGGCGCCTGCGTTTGCGACGACCAGCCGCGCGCGATCATCAACTTGATTCGTGACGTCCCGCTCAATCTCAAGGTCCCGCTCCGCGCGTTTGACGCGGCTCAAGCCCCGCCACGGCTCGAACGGGTAGCGGACGGCAGGGTGGTGCCCGCCACCGTGACAAGAGACCCAAGTGGCGCGGTCGCCTGGTGGCTGAAGGTCGACCAAGATCTTGAGCCGAACACCGAGTACCGCCTCGATACCGTCGCGCAGTTCACGACCGGAACCACGCGCGACGAACAGGCGCCGACGTTCGACGAGGTGGGCGCCAGCGCCGGTGGCAATGGCGGGCTGTGCGATTTGGAGGCCGGCGGGCAGCTGACGCTGAGCGGCGCAAACGATGGCAACGCAGGGTTTGCCGTATGGGTCGAGCTCGAGGTCGAGGTGAACCGTGGCGCGCAGCGCGTGTATACGGATTACCAGTTCGGCAGCATCCGGCTCGGTCATTCGGCCATGGGCTGCTTCGGACCGACGGAGCTTGCCGGCATCTCGGCCGATCAGGACTACCCGGGCCGCGTTCGTCTGCACGATGCCGCCGGCAACGCCAGTGATTGGAAGACGTTCGTGTTCACGCCCACGGCCGAGGCGCCTGGAGGCTGCGGAACACCCAGCGGTATCGCGGGCGCGGCGGGCACGGGGAGTGGCGGCAACGCGGCGAACGGTGCTGCTGCGGGCAGTGCTGACGCCGATCCCGATCGGATGTCGAAAGGCTGCGGCTGCGCGCTGGGGGCGGAGCGTCACTCGGGGCACGGCGCGAGTGCCCTCGGCCTGGCATCGCTGCTGCTGTTTGCCCGGCGCCCGCGCCGCCCCCCCGCGCCCGCTGAGGCCCTACGGTTTGACGAGCGTGTCGGCGAGCTGGAGCTGCCACCGCCCGCGGGCGCCGGCGCAGGACCGTTGCTGCCACACCCGCTCGCCACCTGCACCAGCAACAAACCGACCGCTTCGGTTCCGCTCAGCCAGTGATGGGTGGGCGCCTGGGGGCTGGGCGTGTCAGTCGTCCTGACCTTCGAAGTAGCGCCGCAGCACGGGCGTCACCCACTCGATAAAACGCGGACGCGCTTCGCCAAGCTCCGTCTTTGCGGATACACGATCTTCGCTTGTACCCTTGCTCTCTTTACGGCTTGGGCGAGCACTTCGTAGTTGTCCGTGGGGGAGGCCCAGTTTCTTGCGGGGCGACGCCGCCCAGTTGGGCGGCGAGACAGGCCTAGGGGGCAACCCTCGATGGACTGGCGCTGCGATCGGTGCGATACGAGGCGCGGTGTCGCGCTACAGGACAGGGTGGTTGCTGCTCACGCTCGGGGCCCCTTGGCTGAGCGGGTGTGGGAAAACCAACGCGAACGACCAAGGTCGACCGAGCCCGAGCGCAGGCGCGGGCGCTGGCGCCTCGGGCGCGACGGCTGGTCTGCCTGCCGAAGACCCTGGAGCGGGCGGCGCTGTCTCGCAGGGTGGCGCTTCCGAGGGGGCGGTGGGCGGCGAAGCCGGAGCCTGTGCGGGCGAGAGCTGTTGCGCGGAGGCGTGCGACGTGTGCGAGCAGTGCTCGGGACCGGGGGGCACCTGCGTGCCGGTTCCGCTCCGGGAAGAGGACAACGAGCCTGAAGGAGCCTGCACGGACGAGAATTGGTGCGACGGCTACGGCCATTGCGAGCGCAAGGCTCAAGTGGCGGCCGGGCTCACCGGGACGTGTGCACTGCATGCCGATGGCAAGGTCACCTGCTGGGGCCTTCGCAGCATTGCACGAGCCATCCCCGGCGAAGTGCCTGGCGGATTCGCCACGTTCACAGACAAGGTTGGCGACGATGAGACGCCGGCGTCGGTTGGCCCCGTCCCGTTGCCGGACAAGGTCGTCGAGCTCGCAGGCGGGCGCATGTACATGTGCGCCCTGTCTCAAACAGGCAAGGTGCGTTGCTGGGGCGAAAATTACGATGCGGCGCTGGGCCTCGGCGAGGTGCAGGGGATGGGTTTCACCGACGCGCCGGACCTGGACGTGGGTGGCGACGCGCGTCACATCAGCGCGGGCCGTACAGTCAGCTGCGCGCTGCGGACCGAGGGCAACGTGCGCTGCTGGGGCGGCGGGCAGTCCGAGTGGACGTCTGCCGACTGGGAGGATGTCGAGCTGGGCGGCTCGGCAGCGAAAGTGAGCGTCGGCCAAAATCGCGTCTACGCCACCCTGACCACGCAAGACGCGCGTTGGTGGTCGCCCAACGACATCATCGGAGGCACCGAAATCCGCCTACCGGCCAATGAAATTGTCGTCGCGCGAGGCCGAGCAATCGAGGTCGTGGCCGGCCAATACTTTGCGTGCGCACTGCTGGTCGGCGGCAGCGTGCATTGTTGGGGCACCCAGTTCCTGGGGGCGCTGGGCTCCGGGATCGACGAGTTTCAGGAGGACTTTGCCACTCTTCCCGGCGTCCCGCTGGGCGCTCCTGCCAAACACATCACGTCTGGGCTCGAGCACACCTGCGCCTTGCTGGAAGGCGGTCGAGTGCGGTGCTGGGGCAATGGCGCGAACGGGAGGCTCGGTTACGGCAACACCGAGATCATCGGCGACGACGAGACGCCCGACTCGGCTGGTGATGTCGACGTCGGCGGCGAGGTGCTCGAGCTGGCCGCTGGCCACGAGCACACCTGCGCCTTGTTGGCGAATGACGCGATCCGCTGCTGGGGCAACAACGCTTCGGGACAGCTGGGCTACGGGCACACGCAGGATATCGGCGACGACGAGACGCCCGCTTCAGCCGGCGACGTGCCGTATCGCTGAATCACTCGCCGGTGAGCTCGCAAATATCGCCACGCACGCGACGTCGATGCTCGATCAGCGTGAGCCAGAATTCGACGCGTGAGAGCAAGGCGCGGGTCGCGGTCTTGTCGAGCGCAGAAATCGAGACACTGTCGGATTCGTGGCTGAGCGCGTGGCGCTCGTCGTCACTCACGGTCCACCTTGTTGTAGACGCGGAGGCGAGGCGTCTCGTCGAGGCCCAGCTCGCGCAGCACTTCGTTGGTGGTAGAGATGTGGTCGGTGTGCTCGGGATCGGACACGTCGACCACTTCAGATCGGCGTCGGCGCTTCTTCGAAGGTGGCGCGAAAAGCCGCGAACAGATCCTTGGGCATTTGCCGGATGAAGCCCACGGTGTCGGTGAGAATGACGTTACGGCCGCCGGGCAGGAAGAGCTTGCGGGCGCGCGTATCGAGCGTCGCGAACAGCCTGTCTTCGGCCAGCACGCCTGCGTCGGTCAGGGTGTTGAGCAGCGTGCTCTTGCCGGCGTTGGTGTAGCCGACGATGGCCACCACGGCTAGCTCGCTTTCGAAGCGCTTGCGGCGCTTCGCCGGGTCCGCGCCCGCCGATGCCGCCGGTCAGGCGGCTGAGCGAGTCGTCCTTCTGGCCCAGGCGCGGCAAGGTGTACTTGAGCTGCGCCAGCTCGACCTGCAGCTTGCCGTCGCGGCTCTCGGCGCGCTGCGCGAAGATGTCGAGGATCACCTGGGTGCGATCCAGGACCTTGAGATCGGTCTGGCTGGCGATGGCGTGCGCTTGAGCCGGGCTCAGATCGCAGTCGAAAATCAAGGTCTCGGCGCCGAGATCGATGGCTTGGGTCACCACGTCTTCGAGCTTGCCGGCGCCCACGACGAAGCGCGGATCTGCCTGATCGCGCAGCTGGACGATGCATTCGACCACGTCGACGCCGGCGGTGCGCGCCAAGCTTTCTAGCTCCGCCAGGCGGGAGCGCGCGCGGCTCGCGGCGCCAGGCCTACGTTTGTCGCCGACGTGGATCAGGATGGCGCGGCCGTCCTTAGCCGCGACCTCGCGCGGAGAATAGGACATCTAAACGCGATCGGGCGTGGCCGCCGTTGCAGCCAGCGTGGTGGCAACGTCAGAAGTTGACACAAAGAATAGCGTCCGGCGCGAATCGAGCGCGGGAGGGCGAGCCCGACCAAGCGAGCATTTGCGCTGAGGTGCGTTGGAAGGAGGCGTTGCGCGGCAGCGCAGGTCGCGGGGCTATGGGGATCTTGGCTCTGCGGCTCGGGCGGAGCAGAAGGCCATGCGGGCTATTCGGATGCGCGCGGGTGGCCGGTGCACCGAGAATTGACAGCTCGCCGGCCTTCGGACGGCAGTGAAGACGGTCCCGGCTGCGAGCTTGCTGGCATCGGCGCTGGAGTGGGATCCGGACGAAAATCCTGTCGCGACGTGGCCTCAGGGCGCGTCCTTGCAAGCAGGGGACGAAGTGGTGGCCACGTTGCTGTCACGGCTCCGAAGAGCTCTCGCACGGCTCCGAGCTGCGCCTGGGCGGCGTAGCCGTTTTCAACCGCGTACTGGCCGCCGCAGAGTTGAAGGCCATCAGCTTCTAAAAGCAGTGGCCGGTCTCATGAAGCCGCCACGGAGGAGGCAGAGGCCGCCGTTCGCTGGGACCACGAGCCTCTCGCCCGCCTGGGCAACGACAAGTTTACGGGGCGGGTGTCTTGGCCAGGAACGGACGTGCGGTGGCGGATGGAGTTCGCGTAGGGCCGCCCCACGTCTCCGTCGTCGCCCAATCAGGGGGCGGTCTTGTGCCACGCGTCGAGCTCGACGATGCGGGAGAGCCAGGCCTGAATGTTGGGGAACTCAGCCAGCGGTACTTCCGTTTGCTGTGCGTACATGAGCGACGCGGCCAACGTCAGGTCGGCAACCGTTAGTCGGTTTCCAACGACGTACTGCTGGCCCTGCAGCCGCTTGTTCAGAACAGCGGCGTAGCGCCGGAAGTTGCTCAGTGCGTCCCGGATCTTGCCCTCGTCGGGCTCACCCAAGCCCAGCATCGCCTTGATCATCTTTTCGAAGGCAAGACTGCCGAGCTGGGGTGAAAAATGTGCTGCATCCCAGAACTGCCAACGGGCAACGTCGGCGCGCTCTGCTTCATCACGTGGAATGAGGCCTGACTCTGGCTTCCTGGCAGCCAGGTACTGCATGATCGCGCGCGACTCGGTAAGCACGTAGTCTCCATCCCGCAGCGTGGGCACGGAGCCGTTCGGGTTGAGCGCCAGGTACGCCGGGGCTTTGTGCTCGCCCTTGGCAAAGTCGAGCAGGGTTTCCTCGAGGTCGATGCCGAGAACCGCAGCGGTGAGCCGCACACGGCGAACGTTGGGATAGAGAGGGTTGTAGTAGAGTTGCATCGGGGAAGGAGCTAAGACAACCGTCTCCGCTTCGCAAGCCCCGCTCCCGCGCGTGGATGGCTGCACGTTGGGGCATTTCTAGAGCAGCGTGAACAACTCGTCGCGCTTGTGCGCGCGATCGAAGGTCAGCGTCGTCTCGCAGCCGGCGGCGCGGTTCCGCAGACCAATGGCGTAGTCGGCAAAGTCTCCGGGGCCAGCTCGGTATCGCTGCGCCGCTTCACGCAGCAAGTCGCGGTCGTCCAGTGACAACTGGGCTGCGTCTATCAGCTGCAGCAGCGCGGCGGCAACCGTCGTTCGATCGAGCTGATACGCGGCGCGCAGCACCCAGACCAGCTCGCACAGGACGATCGTGTCGACGTGCAGGCGCTCTGCGCCGGCGAGCGCGTTTTCGATCACAGCGTTCGCGCGCTTCGACTGTCGCGGGTCGTCTTGCGTCAAGTAGCGCACAACGACGTTCGTATCTAGGCCTCTCATTTGCGCTTCGAGCCCTTGCGCACAGCAGCGTGTGCCTTGGCCACCGCAGCATCCATCTCGCTGAGCGAGACCGGCTTACGGCCGGGCTTATGCAGCAGTCCGCGCAGCGAACGGAAATCGAGTGTGCCCGCTCGGAGCACCACATGGTCGCCATCGACGACGAAGTCCACCCGATCGCCCGTCTTTACCTGGAGCAGCTCCCGAATGACCTTCGGGATGGTGATTTGACCCTTACTGGTAACACTAGCGCTCGCCATTTCCTTACTTCCTGCAGGAATCCTTACCATGACCGCTTGCCCCGCCCTATGGTTCTTGCTGAACCTGCCGGCTCCCGCCGGAAACCGTTCCAGTATTTTCGTCGCCATCTAGCTTGTCGCGCTTGTCGCGGTTGTCGCGCTTGTCGCACTTGCTCGATAAGCTTTCGCAGCAGGAGCTCGGCGAGCAGCGTGCCGTGGGTGAAACTGGCTTGCGCGCCGGGGCACTAACTTTTCCTCGGGGCACGCGCCCCGAACCGCGCGTCCGCTTCGCGTCCGCCCTCGCGTCGCTACTCGATTATTGAACGAATCTTGGAGACGGGACGCTAGGGGGATGCCGCGGGCTTGTCGCTCGGAGTCGAATGTCGAAGCCGCGCGACGAGCGAGCGCCGCGCGAAGCGAGGGCGGTGGTGAATGCGCGAGGGTTGGGACCTGGTGAATCTTCGTCAGTCCCCTGCCCCGCTGCGCTCTCCGAACACGGCATCGACGACAGCTCGCCGATCCCGAGGGACCCGCGCAAACAGGCGTCGAGGGCGTCGCGTTGCCGTTCGGCATCGTGCTCCGACCGCTCTGGTTCGTCGGCGTCGAGCAGGCCTCGGCGCCTCAACCAGCGAAGGACTCTCACCTCGACCGCGTGCGCACAAAAGTCTTATATGCGGGTGTGGGTCGACGGACCCTTCGCAGAATCGAAAGAGCTCATTTCGGGGTTTTCGTTGCTCGAGCTGCCCTCGAAAGCCGCAACGTTGGCCTGGGCGGGTCGCTACGCGGCCATCCTGGGCCCGGAAACCGCAGTAGACGTGCGCGAGGTCCACCCGGTTTGACGCCCCACGCAAGCTGGCGCGTGGCTCGCGGCGCTCAGCCGTAGCTCGGGGTGCACGTGGACTTTGGGGCCGGCCCGGAGAACAATCGGGGTGGGATGGCCTTTCAAACGACGCGACGGGGAAGCTTGGGACTCTTCGGGGTGGGGCTGTCGGCGCTCACAGGCTGTAGCGGCGCTGCACAAACCGATGGCGGCATGGCGGGCGACGGCGCCGCGAGCTCGGGCGGCTCGCGCGAAGGCGGCAGCGGTACCAGCCCGGGCGGCGGCACTGGAGTGGGCGAAGGCGGCGCGCCAGGCAGCTCCGGACAAGGCGGCACCAACGGCGCCAGTAGCCCCGGCGAAGGTGGCGCGGCGGGCGAAGGTGGTGCGGGCGGTGAGCCCCCGGCCTGCGTGGCCAAGAACGAGGCAACTGCAGGCCCCTATCCCAACCTGGCCCCGCTCGACCGCCGCGACGTGCGCGCCAACACCACCGGCGACACCACGCCCAAAGCAGGCGCCGAGCTCGTGCTACGCGTGCGCGTCATGGATCTCGGCGCGCTGTGCGCCCCCATCGAGGGCGCTGTGGTCGACATCTGGCAGTGCGACGCCGTGGGCGACTACGCGAGCTACAGCCCCTTCAACACCGTCGGTCAGGACTTCTTGCGCGGCTACCAGAAAACGGACGCGCAAGGCGTGGCCGAGCTCTTGACCATCTTCCCCGGCAGTTACTCGGGTCGGGCCCTGCACATTCACTTTTCGATCCGCGCCAGCGCGGGCACGTTGGTGCAAAATGCATCCGGCCCCAGCCAGCAAGACATCTTCATCGCCCAGCTCTACTTCGAACAGGCAGACGCTGCGGCCATCTTCGACGCCTACCCGATCTACCTACAAGGCGCCCCGATCACGCTCAACCACTTCGACGGCATCTACAACATCAGCGGCAACGACCTGGTCGTCTCGCTGAGCGAAAGCCTGACCGGCTACGTCGGTGAGGTGACGATCGGCGTCAACCGTGCCGCGATCGGGTTGTGAGCGCGCTGTGAAGGCACGCGCCTCATAGCTCCGCGTCGATGCGCGCCAAACCGAGCTCGGTGCCTTCACGGCGCTCGGCCGCGTCGCCGCGCCCGTCGAGAAAAACGACCTGCTCGGTGAACGTTTGTAGCGTCTTACCGATTTTTGGTGAAAACGATAGTGACGACGTAGGCCGAAATGCGCTCGCCGCCGACACGCATGTCGTAAGCATAGACGATGCGCACTTCGGGCAGGATGTCGAGGTAGCGACCCTGGAACGCGTGCAACGTGCCGTCGCTCGCCCGCACGTCGTTGATTTCGACGCCGTCGACCCGAAAATCCAATCGATAGTCGACGGTTTGCCAGTCTTCCTGGCAGGCGAACCAACGCCGCTTTTTCTCGGGGTTCGACCAGGCTGCGAACACGCGCCCCACCGGCGCGGCGAACTGGCGCTCGATGACGAAAGTGGCGTGGCTGGTGCTGGGCTGGGCCATGGCGATTACTCGGCGCTCGTTGCATCGTCTTCGGCCGCTAGCAGCTGCTGCAGGCGATCGAAGCGGGTGCTCCAAACCTGCCGGCGCTGCGCCACCCAGCGCTCGACGCCGACCAAGGCGCGCGGCTCCAGACTGTAGGTGCGCACCCGCCCCACCTTCTTCGAGCGCACCAGCCGCCCGGCTTCGAGCACGCGCAGGTGCTTCATCACCGAAGGTAGCGCCATGTCGAGCGGCTCGGCCAGCTCCAGCACCGAGGCCGGCCCGCGGCTCAGCCGCTCGACCATGCCCAAGCGACTGCTGTCGCCCAGCGCGTGAAACACCCGCTCGAGGCGCGCAGCCACCGCGCTCACGCCTCACCCTCTAGAAAACGCTGCGGGATGGCATCGTGCAGCGGAAACATGGAGAAATATGGCCGCGCCTCGCGCAGCGTGCGGGCCACTGACGGGCGCCTAAGCAGCCGCTCGAAGTACGCCGCCAGCTCGGGAAAGTCGTCGGAAAACGGCTCGACGATAGCGGCGTAGAACAACGCGGGGCCGGCCGCGCAATCGGCGAGGCTGAAGCCGTCGCCCGCGGCCCAGCTGCGGCCCAACAGCTGTCGCTCGGCGAGCCCACATGAAATTCGTACTGCTCGTCTATCAAGGGACCACGCCGATCCCCGGATCCGACGCCTGGGGTGCTTTCTGAAGCAGATCAGAAGCAGATCTACGCAGACTACGCCGAGATCGGCAAGACCGCGGGGCTTACGCCAGGGCTTCCGCTAGGGCTGCCCCAGGCCGCTAGGACGATTCGGGTGCGCCACGGAAAGACCGAGGTCTCGAGCGGCCCGAACTTGAGCGAAGGTGTAGGCGGATTCTCCGTCTACGAGTGCGACAGCATGGAGGCAGCCATCGCGCTGGCCGCCAAGATCCCAGCCGCTCGCCTGGGTGGTGCCGTCGAGATCCGACCGGCCGAGAAGTACTGGTGAGTGGTCCCGGTGGACGATCGCAGGTGGCTGGCCGGGCAGTTCGATCAGAAGCGGGCGCATCTGCGTGCGGTCGCAAGGCGGATGCTGGGATCGGCGAGCGAGGCCGAGGACGCCGTTCAGGAGGCCTGGCTGAAGCTCAATCATGCGGATACCCGGGAAGTCGCGAACGTAGGCGGGTGGCTGACGACCGTCGTAGCGCGCGTGTGCCTCGATATGCTCCGCTCGCGAAAGTCGCGGCGGGAGGAGCCGCTCGGTCAAAGGGCGGACGTTCCCAGCGACGAAACACCCGATGCGGACCTCGCGATGGCAGAGGCGCTCGGGCCTGCGGTGCTCGTCGTACTCGACATGCTCGCGCCGGCCGAGCGCGTCGCGTTCGTTCTGCACGACATGTTCGATATGTCGTTCGAGGAGATCGCACCTATCGTCGTTCGCACGCCAGCCGCGACTCGTCAGCTTGCCAGTCGCGCAAGGCGAAGGCTCCGAGGAGGTCCTGCGCCTGACTCCGACCTGGAGGAACATCGCGAGATCGTCAGCGCATTCTTGGCGGCGTCGCGCGACGGTGACTTCCAGCGGCTGGTGGAGGTCCTTTCGTCCGACGTCGTGCTCCGTGCAGACGAGCTGGCGGTGCGCACGGCGGCGGGGCGCGAACAGCATGGAGCACCGAAATTGGCCGCCGAGATTCGGGGCGCACAGCAGGTGGCGGATGTCTTCAAGGGTCGCGCGCGAGGTGCGTCGACCGCCCTGATCGACGGAGACGCCGGTGCGGTGTGGGCGACGGGTGGTCAGGTCCGTTCGGCCTTCGTCTTCACGATCGAGGAAGGCAAGATCACGATGATAGATCTCGTGATGGAGCCCACGGGGCTCGCGGAGCTGAACGTCGAGGTCGATTGATGCGCGACCTCCGCCCAATGCGGCCGCCGCACGACGAACGTGCACGCAGACTCTTCATGTGAGTTGTGAGGATTGAGGATTGAGTACCAGACGAGAAATGCTCGGCAGGCGAAGCCCTGCGCGATCTCCCTACTCAATCCTCAATCC
>JAYUYU010000076.1:0-7704 GCA_043752365.1 Myxococcales bacterium
TGAAGGCGCGCTTTTTCGAGCCCATGTAGCGCAGCGCCAGGTCGAGCGGGAAACCCATCAAGCGCCGCTGTAGCAGCTTTTGCCCGCGTCGCGGACCCCGCTCGAGGGCGGACACCCACCTTTCGCGACTGTACCTTCGCGCAGGCTCGTTGGCGCACCGTGTCGCTCCCCTGCAACCATTGCGGACCGCAGTTCACGGTCTCGTGCAATGGATCGCCGCGGTTCAGCCATTTATCCAAATCAGGGGCTCGGGCCCACACCTTGCAGCGTGAGCCAAGCCGGTTTTGACAACCACCAAGGCCAATTGTAGCCATGGTGGAATGCAGGCTCTACTTAGACTATGCAGTAGAGCGGTGGGGCGCCACGGACGTAGGAAGCACTGAGAGTCGATGACGGATCAGAACAAGCCGATGCCCAAAGTCCCGCCGCGGCCCGTGCGCAATATCGGCGCGAGCGGCGATTGGCCCTCCAACGTCGGCCCTACCTCAGGCACCGGTCCTGCTAGCGCGCCGCTGGGTGGTACGCAGATTGCGCCCGCCGCCCCCCTGTCTGAAAAGCGAACCGAGATTGCCACCGCAGGTCATTCGAGCGCACCAGGCGCGCCCGGCCTCAAGGTCGTGACCATTTCGCCCGGCAGCATTTCGTTCCCCGACATCGAGGAAGTGACGAACTCGCGCCTGCTGAAGATGCGGCAAGATCCCTACCTCGGCGCGACCATCGACGGACGCTACAAGGTGGAATCGCTGCTCGGCGAAGGCGGCATGGGCGTGGTGTACCGCTGCGTGCACACCATCATCGGCAAGAAGGTCGCCATGAAGGTGCTGCGCTCCGACCTAGCGCGCGACGCGGAGGTGACGGAGCGCTTCTTGAACGAGGCCAAATCGGCTTCGACCATCGGCAACGCGCACATCATCGACATCAGTGACTTCGGCCAGTTTCAGGATGGCGCGACCTACTTCGTGATGGAGTTTTTGGTCGGACAACCGCTGACCAAAATCGTCGAGGGCGGGCAAGCCGTGCCGGTGCCGCGCATCATCAACATCGCGCGGCAACTGGCCGAAGGTCTGTCGGCGGCGCACGCGGCCGGCATCGTTCATCGCGATTTGAAGCCGGACAACATCTTCCTGATCGTCCGCGGCGGTGAGAAAGACTTCGTTAAGATCCTCGATTTTGGCATCGCCAAGGTGTCGACTTCGGGTGAAGGCGCCAAGCTGACGCGGGCTGGCGCGGTGTTCGGCACGCCGCACTACATGTCACCCGAGCAAGCAGCCGGGCAGCCCGTCGATCATCGCGGCGACGTCTATTCTTTCGGTGTCATTTTGTACGAGCTGGCGAGCGGCCGCGTGCCCTTCGATGCCGACAACTTCATGGGCATCCTGACGCAGCACATGTACAAGGCGCCGGTTCCAATCCGCGCGCTATTGCCGCAGCCGCAAGAAGTGCCGCCAGGGCTCGAAGCCATCGTGCTGAAGTGCCTGTCGAAGCGGCCCGAGCATCGCTACCAGTCGATGGACGAGCTGATGGTCGACCTGGACAAGCTCAAGGCCGGCGGCGTGCCGGACGCAGTGCCAGAAATGATGTCGCGCTCGGGCGGCTTCAACGTGCCGGCAGACTACTTCGCGAAGCCGCAAATGCCAGAGCCAGTGCCGGCCTCGCCCGCCAACCAGCGGCGGAAGAGCAAGTGGCCAGTGGTAGCCGGCTTGGCCGGTGTCGCCGCCGCTATCGGGATCGTAGGCGCCATCTTCGCGCAGAGCAGCCAAAGCGGAGCGCAACCCGAAGGCCAGGCACGGCCAACCGCCGCGCTCACGCCTCCGGCTGCCGCGCCCACGGCACCGGCCGAACCGCTCACCTTGACCAAACAGGTAGCGCTGGCGGTCGTGCCGCAAGAAGCCCACGTTTACCTAGGCGACAAGGACCTGGGCACGAGCCCCGTATTGCTCGAGGTCCAAGAGGGTAAGAGCCTGGCGTTGAGCGTGCGCCTGGACGGCTACAAAGATCTCGAGCTGAACCTCGACGGCTCCCAGCCGCGCGAGACCGCGAAGCTCCAACGGTTGCCGAGCAAGGCCGGAGCCTACGCGCGCCCCGCGCCGAAGAAGGCGCCCGAGGCCGAGCCTAAGCCGAAAAAGAAGCCCGGCATGGGCGGAGGCGAGATCGTCAATCCCTGGGATTGAGCCTTCAGGGGTCAGGGGTCAGGGACCAGGGGTTAGCGAGCAGCGAGGCCAGGACGCCCGAGGTCGCGAGCCTTTGGAAGGCGACGCACGTCGCTCCCCCCACTCTCCGCTGATCCCTCCGCCGGCTGACCCCTGACCCCTAACCCCTAACCCCCCTGCTTTTACGAGACCTTGCTGGAACGCCTCCGGCGGAGCAGCAACGCGGCAGGCAGCAAGGCTAGCAGCGCGTTCATGCCAAGCGTCGTACCGCCGGACAGCTGGCAGCCACCGCTATCTTGCGCGTCGGCGCTGCCATCGGCTTCCCTCGGGGTGGTGCCCAGCAGGGGGCTGGTGCCGGCATGACCTTGAGGAGGATTTTTGGAACCTGATCCGCCTGTCGGCAGAGAGCTCTTGCCGGCGGTGTTGGTCTCTTCGACCGGTTCAACAGGCCCGCGACCAGCGGCGTCTTGCGGTTGCTCTGGATTGCCCGCAGCCCCACCGGATGCCGTGCCGCCCGTCGACGAGGCTAGGCCGCCCGTCGTCGCCGAGCCGCCCGTCGACGAGGCTACGCCGCCCGTCGTGGCAGCACCCCCGCTGGCCGAGCCGCCGCCGACGGCAGGCCAACCCGCCCAACCCGCGCCGGGGGAGCCGCCTGTACCGCCCCCCGCGGACCAGGGCTGGAAGTACACGGGGTAACAAGACCCTTCACCGCTATTGCCGGTGCCGCCGGAGCTCCAATCGCCGCCACCGCCGCCCGTTCCGGGGTAGTAGCCGCCAGTAGAGGAGGTGCCTGCCGAAGCGTACTCGCCGCCGCTGCCGCTACTCCCGCCGTAGAAGTAACCGCCGCTGCCGCTGCTCCCGCCGTAGAAGTAACCGCCGCTACCGCTGCTCCCGCCGTAGAAGTAACCGCCGGTGCCGCCGTAGGAGCCACCGCCAGCGTAGTTGCCGGTGCCAGCGGAGCCAGGGTCTCCGGAGTCGCTACCGCCGGTGTAGGAACCGGACGTGCCGCTAGAGTAGCCGCCGTAGCCGGCGCTGCCGTAGGTTCCGCCCGTGCCACCACCGCCCGTGTAGTTGTCGGCGTCAGCGCTGCAGGTGAAGAACGCCGGGCACTCGTCGTTCTTCAGGCAGGACACGCTGCTTACGCTGCAGAAGCTCACGGGCTCGCAAACACAGGAGCCTGAATCGTTGCCCCAGCCTCCCACGGACGAGCCCGTGCCAGCGCTGCTGACGAAGCCCGTGCCGGCGCTGCCGCTACCGGCGCCGCCGCACAGGCACGATTCGTAGGTCAGGCAGTCGTAGCCCGCGCCGCAATCGGCATTGACACTGCAGTTGTGGGTCACCTGGTTGGGCGGCAAGCAGATGGCCTGCTCGGTGCAAGTCCAACCGGGGGAGCACTGCGCGCTGGATTCGCACGCATCGGCGATGCATTGGCCGCCGGTGCAGGTGTAGCGACTAGGACAGTCGGCTGACTGCTCGCAGGTGAACTGAGCCAGCGCCATGCGCGGCCCCAACGTGGCCAGCGCGAACGCAGCAGCGAAACCCCATTTTGATCCTAAACTCATGAACCTAATCCTCCCGACGACGTGGCCTCTTCGGCGCGACTACTGCAACGCAAGCTGCGTGCCACTTTTGGGCCAGTGGCTCGGAGTGCTCTGTCTGAGCTTGGATCTGCAGTAATCCTCAAATTATGGGCTTCCTCAAGCTCAGCGATGGGCCTGCGACGGAAGGCAAGGCTGGCACAGCTTGGCACAGGGCTTGTACGCGCGCTGACACACCGCTCCAGGGTCCGCAGTCCCCGGAGGGCCATGCTAGAGGGCCAGACGTGACCGGCAGCGGCATTTCCACCACGCAACTCCAGTCCAGCGTCCCCGGCGAAGTACGCGAGCTGTGCCAGCGCTTGAAGGAGGCTGGGCACCGCGCGTGGCTGGTCGGCGGCTGCGTGCGCGACGAGCTGCTGCGTGAAGCAAGCGCCCAGCGCGACGGGCAACGCGGGGATTGGGACATTGCGACCTCGGCTCTACCCGAGCACGTGACCAAGCTGTTCCGGCGCGTGATTCCGACCGGCATCCAGCACGGCACCGTCACCGTGCTGATGCGTGAAGGCCAGTACGAGGTGACCACGCTGCGCGGCGAAACCACGTACAGCGACGGCCGGCGCCCCGACGCCGTGTACTTCGTCGACGACATCAAAGACGATTTGGCGCGGCGCGATTTTACCATCAACGCCATCGCCTACGATGTTCTGGAAGATCGCTTGATCGATCCGTTCGACGGCGCGGCAGATCTGGCGCGGCGGACGTTGCGCGCAGTTGGCGTTGCCAGCGAACGCTTCGCCGAGGATGGCCTGCGCGTGTTGCGCGGGGCGCGCTTCGCGGCGACTTTGGAGCTAGAAATCGAGGAGGAAACGGCGCGTGCCATCCAGCCCTCGTTGGATAGCTACCGCAAAGTCAGCGCCGAGCGGATTCGTGACGAATGGCTGAAGACCATGAAGGCGAAGAAGCCGAGCCGGGCCTTCGACATCATGAAGGACCACGGCATCTTGGCCATCTCGGCGCCCGAGCTGCTCGAGTCGGTCGGGTGCGAGCAAAACAAATACCATGCGTTCGACGTGTGGGGGCACGCTATGAGCTGCCTGGACTCGGCGCCGCAGACACCCGTGTTGCGCGTGGCGGCGCTACTCCACGACGTCGGCAAGCCGCGCTCGCGCGCTTTCAGCGACAAGACCAACGATTACACCTTCTACGAGCACGAGCGCATCGGCGCCGAAATGGCCGAGCCGATTTTGTCACGGCTGCGCTTCTCGAACGAAGAGCGGCAACACATCGTCGCGCTCGTGCGCCACCACTTGATTTGCTACGACGCGAGCTGGTCGGACGCCGCCGTGCGCCGCTGGCTACGCCGCGTCACGCCCGAGCTGGTGTCGGATTTGTACTTGCTCAACGAAGCCGACGTGCGCGGCAAGGGTCGTGATTGCAGCCTCGATCTACAGGCGTTGACCGACTTGAAGGCGCACGTGCAGCGCATTTTGGCGGCGGGCGCGGCTTTCAACATCAAAGACTTGGTCATCGACGGGCGAGTGCTGATGCAGGAGCTGGGCATGAAGCCCGGGCCCGATTTGGGCCGAATTCTCAAGGTGCTGCTCGACGAGGTGGTGGACGACCCAAGCAAGAACCAGCGCGAGCGGCTGCTGGAGCGCGCGCGCGCCCTGCTCTGAACCCGCTCAGCGCGGCCAGATCACGATCGCGTAGCCAACCTTGGCGAAGGGTGGTCGCTGCTTGGCTCCTAGCTCAGGCGCGAACCACACGCCGCTGGATGGCCCCCCGTCCAGGTTGAGCGCGCGACGACAACCGAAGCCCAGCGGGCGTGGCGCGCGTAGCAGCGTCGCGGCCTCGAACAGCGTTGGGCCGTCGCCGCGCGGCGCCGTGATGACGATAAAATGGAGCGAGCTTTCAACGAGGCACGCGAACGTGCGGGCCGCGCGCCGTCCGTCGTCGCGGTAGATGCCCGCCTTGCCCTCGGCCTCGACCACCAACGGAAAGCTCTGCACCGCCAGCTGTGGCGCAAAGCCGAGCCCGGAGTGGGGTCCGATGTACACGGCGCTGGGGCCGAGCGCGAGCACGCCGCCCTTGGACGTATTGGACTTGGCGGCGAGCTGTACACCCGCGTCGACCACCCAGGTGGTGGGCTTGAAATCAGCCTCGAAATAGCCGCCGTTGACGACCGCCAGCGCCCCGGACGGCAACAAATCCGCAAGCTGAGCGCCGCCCTGGGCGATCGCAATGCGCAGCTGCGTGTGCTGGGCGTCCAGAGCCAGGTCGCTGAAGCCCCACTGCGCAGCGCTGCCGAGCACGCCGCTCTCCACGCGGAGACCAGGCGCCGTGACCTCGCTCATGCGTTGCGGGGCCAGCGTTGGCGACGCACTCGCGCTCGTACTTGCGCTAACGGTGACGCTTGGGCTCGCCTTCGCCTGAGCTGCGGGGTCAGCGCGGCTGCCTGTGGTTGGTTTACGACAGCCGCCCCACAGCAACGAGCCTAGGGCGAGCCACAACGCGGCGGACCTCACCGGTCACCCCCAGGCCTGCGTCGCCAGCGCAAAACGCTCGGCGACTTGCCACGGCATACGCGCTTTGCCGCGCGCCATTTCGACGCGCAGCGCTTGCTCGCGCAGACCCAGCGAGACCAACCACTGCCGAAACGCCAGCTGTTCGAGCGGAACATTGATGTGGACTGGGCCCGCGGCAGCAGCGAACAGGGCGGAGGCGAGCTCACGCGCGTGAGGCTCGGTGTCGGCCAAGATGGGACCGACCAGCGTGCCCTCGCCTTGCGGGGTGGCCAAGCCAAAGCCGGCACCCTGCGCGCCCCAAACCCGGCAGCTTGCCTCGCGAAAGCGCGAGCGAAGCATGCGACTGCGATCGCAGCCCGAGAACCGCCGGTCGAGCTGCACGGCGTCTTCGGCATCCAACAATGGAACGACCGCCCCCCCTCGAGGTGTTCCCTGGGCAGGCGTCCCGGTCAAAATCATCAGCTCCCCGCTCACCTCGAACTGTCGCGAGGCATACAGCGGTCGTCCAAAGTCGGTCGCACACAGCCCAACCGGCATGCCGCGCTCGTCTGCTAGCGACAAGAATCCGTCCAGCAGGCGCGCGCCCAAGCCGCGACGCTGAAAGTCGGGCGCGACGACCATTTTCGACAGCGAGGCGCCCGTGCCGTAGTCGCCGAGTGCGGCTTGGGCGACTACGCGCCCCGCGTGCCACACGCCCCGAACCTCGGCGGCCTCGTACAAGACTCGCCAGTCAGCGTCGACGTCCTTCCAGCCCACGCTACGCGACAGCGCCACGTTCGCGCTCACGTCGGTTGGGGCGAGTCGTTCGATATCGAAGTCCGGATCAGGGGAGTTCATCGCCGTAAACAAAGCCTGTCACGCCGCGCCACGCGCGGCTATTTTGGGTTTTTGACTGGAAAGCAGGGCCGCCAGGCTGCGACGCCGGGCCGACGACAGCCCTACGAAAACTGATGGCGGCGGGCCGGGTTCGCGGTAATTGGTGCCGCATGCCTGAACAGCTCATCGCCGACGGCCAGGTCGTCATCATGCAGTACACGCTCCGCGCCGACGACGGCGAGGTCCTCGACGCCTCCGAACCGGACGAGCCGATGACCTACCTGCACGGCGCCGACAACATCGTGCCCGGGCTGGAGCAGGCGCTGGAGGGCAAGAGCATTGGCTATAAAGGCAAAGTCGTCGTCGCGCCCGAAGACGGCTACGGCGAACGTGAAGACGACGAGCCCGACGTCATTCCGCGCAAAGCCTTTCCGCCCGAGATGGAAATCGAAGCCGGTATGACCTTCATGGCCGAAGGCCCCAACGACGAGCACGCCCCCATTTGGGTCATCGGCGTCGAAGGCGACAAAGTCATCGTCGACTCGCAGCATCCCCTGGCCGGTAAGACCCTCCACTTCGAGGTCGAAATCCTCGGCATCCGCCCCGCCACCGTCGACGAAATGGCGCACGGCCATCCTCACGGCCCCACCGGTAACGAAGGTCACGGGCATCATC
>JAYUYU010000077.1:0-7685 GCA_043752365.1 Myxococcales bacterium
GCTCAGGGCGATTTCGAGTTCGCTTGCAGCCTCTTGCCGCTCACCCAACTGATCCAGAGTGAGGCCCAAGTTGTAGTGCGCTTCGGCGAAGCTGGGATCGATTTGGCTGGCGCGACGAAATGCCGTCACCGCCTCCGGCTTGCGATCTACCCGGCGCAGCGCCTCACCCAGATTGATGAACAGTCCGGCGTTCGGCGCCGCGAAGCGCACAGCTCGTTCCAAGAGTGCCGCCGCACGTGGTGCATCACCGCTGGTGAGGGCGAGCGACCCGGAGAGCGCTAGGGCGGCCGGGTTCGCCGGCTCGAGCAGCAGTGCTCGGCGGTATTGCTTTTCTGCTTCGACGGCGTCTCCCGCTCGCTGGTGGCGCTGGCCTTCGGCCACGTGCGTCGCTGCTTTTTTTGTGTCGGCGCGAGAAACCACTCCACCACGCTAATGGGCGAGCGCGCCCAGAGCCAGGGGAGACCCGCTTCGGGCGTCCCGCCTCGGCCGTTCTTGGCCTACGGGACCGAATCGCCAAGTTTCTTGATGCCCGGACCGACTCGGGTGCCTTCGTAGTTCAGCGCTGACGCCGCCTGCGGAGAATGAGTCCTCCGACCGCGGCCAGCACTAGCCCCGCGACAGTTCGGGTCGGCCCGCTCGGCGCGCCGAAAGAGCAGATGCCGCCGCCGAGCACGACCACCGAGGTATCGATGGGCGAGCCAGCCGAGCCGCCCGACCCGGCAGCGCCCCCCGCACCGGAACTGCCCGCCGACCCGGCCATGCCAGCCGATCCACCCATGCCGACCACCGTGTCGTCGTCGGAATCGTCGAGCGGATCGCGCTCGCCAGCGTCGACCTTGCCGTCGTGGTTGGCATCCTCGGTGCCGTCGTTCACGCCGCCGTCGTCGGTATCGGGGTCGAGCAGCCCGGTTTTGGTGGTCGGGTCGGCGTCGGCGATGCAGCTGTTTTTGGCGGCATCGGTGGCGCCGTCCGCGCAGTTCTGGCCGGCCTCGGTACCGTCGAACAAGCGGTCACCGTCGCTGTCCGGATCGAGGATGTTGACGATGTCGTCGCCGTCGGCGTCGGAGCCGGGGTTGGGCTCGTCGCCGTCGAGCAAGCCGTCGTCGTCGGAGTCCTTGTCGGTGGGGCTGGAGCCGAGCGTGTCCTCGGCGTCGTCGGTCAGGCCGTCGCCATCGGTGTCCACCGCGTCGTCGTCGTCCGACGGATCGAGCGGATCGGTCTCGCCTTCATCCTTCTTGCCGTCGAAGTTCGTATCCTCCGAGCCGTCGCGGACGCCGCCGTGATCGGTGTCCGGATCGATGGCTGACGTCTTGCTGTCTGGATCTGCGTCGGCGCGGCAGGTGTTCTTGAGCGCATTCGTCGCTGCGTTGGCGCAGTCTTTCCCGGCTTCGGTGCCGTCGAACAATCCGTCGTTGTCGCTGTCGCTGTCGAGCGGGTTCTTCAGACCGTCGCCGTCACTGTCGAGCGTGGGGTTCGGCTCCTCACCGTCGAGCAAGCCGTCGTCGTCGCTGTCCTTGTCATTCGGGTCACTACCGATCTCGTCCTCCAGATCGTCGCTCAGGCCGTCCCCGTCGCTGTCGACCACCTCCGTGTCGTCCGAAGGATCGAGCGGGTCCTTTTCGCCGGCGTCCTGCTTGCCGTCGCGATTGACGTCCTCGGAGCCGTCGCTAACGCCGCCGTCATCCGTATCGGAGTCGAGGGGCGAGGTCTTGCTGGTGGGGTCGGCGTCGACGACGCAGTTGCGCTTGGAAGGGTCGGTCGCGGCATCGTCGCAGTCGAGGCCGAGCTCCGTGCCGTCGAACAAGCCGTCGTCGTCGCTGTCGGGATCGAGCGGGTTGATCAGCCCGTCGCCGTCGCCGTCAGCGCTCGGGTTCGGCTCCGCCCCGTCCTTCACGCCGTCGTCGTCGGAGTCCGCATCGGCAGGATCGGTGCCGAGCGCCTCCTCTTCGTCGTCGGTCAGGCCATCGTCGTCAGCGTCCGCGGGCGGATTGACGACGTCGTCGGCGGGGCTCAGCGGATCCTTCTCGCCCGCGTCGATCTTGCCGTCGTGGTTCGGATCTTCGGCGCCGTCGTCTACGGTTCCGTCGTCGGTGTCGGGATCTTCTGGATCCGTCTGCGTGTTCTGGTCAGCGTCCGGGACGAAGTTGCCCTTGGTCGTATCGGTGTCCGGATCCGCCGTCGTGACGCCGAGCTCGGTGCCATCGAACACGGCGTCGTTGTCGCTGTCCGGATCGCGAGCGTTCACCAGCCCGTCCAGGTCCGGATCGGCGCCTGGATTCTGCTCGGAGCCGTCGGCCACGCCGTCGTCGTCCGTGTCAGCGTCGTTCGGATCGGAGCCGAGGTCGTCCTCTTCGTCGTCCGTCAGCCCGTCGCCGTCCGTGTCGACCGCCAGGGCCTCGACCGTCCAGGTGTAGCTGGCGGGCGTCGCATCCACGTTGCCGGCGCCGTCGGTCGCGCGCACCTCAATGGTGTGCGCGCCTGCGGCCAGCGCCGCGGTGGTCAAGCTCGCCGGGCAAGCCGCGAATGCGGCCCCGTCAACGCGGCATTCGAAGGTCGCCCCGACCTCGTCCGAAGCGAAGCCGAACTCACCCGTCACGTCGGTGGTCGGATTCGGCTCGGCCGTCGGGATCGTCGTGTCCGGCGGATCCGTGTCGACCGTCCAGGTGTAACTGGCGGGCGTCGGATCGGCATTAAGTGAGCTGTCCCGAGCCCGAACTTCGATGGTGTGCGAGCCGTCGGCGAGCGCCGCGGTGGTGAACGTCGCCAGGCAGGTCGCGAAGGCCGCGCCGTCGACGCGGCACTCAAACGTGGCCGTGTTGTCGTCCGAAGTGAACACGAAGTCGCCTGTCGTGTCGCGCGTCGGATTCGGCTCGGCCGTCTGGATCGTCGTCTCGGGCGCGCCGGAATCGACTGTCCAGGTGTAGCTGGCGGGCGTCGCGTCGACGTTACCGGCCGCGTCCACGGCGCGCACGTCGATGGTATGCGAGCCGCCGGTGAGAGCGGGCGTGGTGTAATTGGCCGCGCAGGCCGCGTAGCCGCCGCCGTCAATCTGGCACTGAAAGCTGGCCGTGTTGTCGTTCGACGTGAAGACGAACTCGCCGGTCGTGTCGCTCGTGGGGTTCGGCTCCGCCGTTTGAATGGTTGTGTTGGGCGCCGTGGTGTCTATGATCCAGGTGTAGCTGGCCGGCGTCGCGTCGACGTTGCCCGCCGTATCGACCGCGCGCACGTCGATGGTGTGCGAGCCGTCGGCTAGCACGGGCGTCGTGAAGCTGGCCGCACAAGCCGCGTAGCCGCCACCGTCGATCCGGCATTGAAAGGTGGCGCCCGCGTCGTCCGACGAGAAGGCAAATTCTCCGGTGGTGTCGCTGGTGGGGTTGGGCTCGGTCGTGTCGATGGTCGTTTCCGGAGCGTCCGTATCGATGGCCCAGGTGTAGCTGGCCGGCGACGGATCGCGGAAGCCCAACGGATCGACGGCCCGCACCAAGATGGTGTGGTTACCGTCGGCAAGCGCCGCAGTAGCAAACGTGCTGGCGCACACCGCGTACGCGCCCGCGTCGATCCGACACTCGAAGGTCGAGCCCGGCACTGTCGAGGCGAACACGAAGTCACCCGTGGTGTCGTTGGTCGGGTCCGGCTCGCTCGTCGTAAAAGACGTATCGGGTCCGGCCGTGCACAGCGAGACCTGCGCGGCGCTGGCCGTGGTGACACCGTCGTTGCCGGCCGTGGCGCCGTTGCTGGGGAACTCGTTGATTGCGCTTTCGTTCGTCTCGCCGCCGAGCCGTCCGGTCGCGTTCTTGGTCACGCCGGTCTGCGTGCCGGCCACGGCGATGTAGCCGCCGCCGCCGCCGCCGCCCGGCCCTTCCGCCTCGTTGCCGTTGTTGACGATCTGATCGCCGCCGATGCCCCCGCGCGCGGTCATGGTCACGTTGGTGACCGCCGTCGCCTGCACGACGATCGAGCCGCCGCCACCACCGCCGCCGGGCGCGTCGCCGCTGTTGTTGCCACCGTCTGTCGCGTCCGAGTCCTGACCGTCGGCGCCGCTCGCAAGGATGCTGCCGGTACCGGTAACGGCGCCCGCGAACAAAAATACGATACCGCCGCCGCGCCCACCGAGGCCCTGGTTGCCGTTGTTCGAGTCCCCGGTGCCGCCACCGCCACCGAAGAAAATGCGCCCCGTCGTGCTGTTGTCGAGCGGGCGTCCACCGAGACCACCGCGCTCGCGTCGGTCGTTGCCGCCCCAAACGGCCAGGTTCGGACCTTCGTTGAGGGCGTCGCGATTCGCGTTCAAATACGTGTAACCGCCGCGACCGCCGCCTTCGGAGTTGGTGCGAGCACCGAGCGCGATGAAGCCCGGGTCGAGACGCCACGCGTCGTTCATGCCGGTCATCAAGGCGCCCGTCACGTTCTGCATCACGCCCTGACCGGTCCAAGCGCCTTGACCCGTCAGGCGCGCGTTGGCTCCGCCGCCGCCGCCCGCGTTGTGCGAGTTGCCGCCGCCACCGCCGTTCGCGGGCGCTCCACGGCCGTAGAGGGCGAGTAGGCCCGCGATGCCTTCGCCCTTGCCGCCGCCCTGGTTCGCAGCCGCGGACGCGTAGGTCGTCACGTCGGTGCCGGCCGCATCGGAGAGATTGTCGGCCACGCCCGAGCGAAAACCGAGCGCGTTGGCGTTGATGTTTCCGTTGAGCGTCGCGCTGTTCTGCACGCGGACCGCCACCACGCCGCCGGTCGTGCCGTCCCATGCCGGTGCCGTTACCGAGCCGGTGTTGGCCACCGTCAGGCTCGAGTACTGCGGCACGCGGATCACCTGCACCTGGCCGGTCGTCGCGTAGTCGTGCTTCAAACCGCACGCGACGGTCGCAACGTTGCCGGCCACGCTCGCCACTTCCACGAACTCGAACTTGCCGGCGTTACCCAGGTCGGTCACCTGCCCCCAGCTGGACGAGTTGGCGTTCGAGGTGTCGATGGTCGCGCCCTGCATCTGGATGATCAACAACAAGTCGCCGGCCGCGAGCGGATCTGCGCCCGGGTTGAGTGCCCCGGCGTTGGCCACGGTGATGCTGGACGCGCCTTGCGCCGCGTTGGCTGAGAGCGCCGTGTACTGGTTGAGGATGGTGTTCGGCGCGGCGACGGCGCCGACGCCGTCAGCGCCCTGCACGGCCTGCTGAACCTGGCCCACCACCTCTACCGAAGGCGGCGCCGGCACTGGATCACTGCTGGCGCAACCAGCGACGGTGAGCGCGATGGTGATGACCTCGGCGGCCAGGGTCCCCCAGCGCACCACGCTGCAGCGGCGCAGATTCATGCCTTTGGAAGCGATCATTGGGAGCCATCCTTTCCAGCACCGAGGCTCGATTCGAGGATCTTGAACTGCACGCGCCGATTCTTCTGTCGGCCCGGCTCGGTGTCGTTGCTTTCGACGGGTTCGGTCAAGCCGTAGCCCTTGGCGTCCAGCCGCGCCGCGTCGATGCCGCCGCGCGTCGAGAGCCACTTGACGACGCTGGCAGCGCGGCGCTGCGACAACTTCAGGTTCATGTTCGGGTTGCCACGGTTGTCGGTATGACCCTGCACTTGCATCCTTTTGAGCTCCGGGTGCTCGCGCAGCACGTCAGCCACCTGCTGCAACAGCTCGTCGCTGGCCGGGAGGATCACGTCGCTGGCCGTCTTGAACTGCACCTGCTGCAAGATGATGATTTCCTTTTCGGTGACGCGCACCAGGGAGGGGCAGCCGTTCTTCTGTGGATCGGGATCCGGCTTGCCTTTCTCGCTCGGACAAGCGTCCTTGTCGTCGCGGATGCCGTCGCCGTCGGTGTCGGGTGGGCAGCCATTCTGCTCCGGATCCGAGCTCGGTTTTCCTTTGAGGTCGGGGCAGGCGTCTTCCTTGTCCACAATGCCGTCGCCGTCGCGGTCCGGCGGGCAGCCGTGCTGCTTCGGATCTTCGTTCTTCTCGCCTGCGACCTCGACGCAAGCGTCGTCCTCGTCCAGAATGCCGTCGCCGTCCGTATCCGGCTTCTCTTTCGGGCAGCCGTGCTTCTTCGGATCTTCGCTGGGCGCGCCCGCATCTTCGACGCAGGCGTCCTGCTTGTCGAAGACGCCATCGCCGTCGGTATCGGGGCAGCCGTGCTCGAACGGTTTGCCGCTGCGAATGCCCTTCACGTGCGGGCACGCGTCGTCGGCCGTGAGGATGCCGTCCCGATCGGGATCTTGATCTTCCACGATCTTCGGGGCGCGTGGCGCGAAGGCGATGCTGGCGACAGCACGCATGGTGGGCGTACCCAGGCCGCGAGTGATGCCGGGGCCGGCGCCTGCGCCGAACACCAACGTACCGGCCTGGTATTTGAGGCCCAAGATGGCCTCGAGGTTCGTCGTGTCGCGCTCGAAAGCGTTTTGGAGCGTGGTGGTACCGTACGCCTCGGCACCGATCTGCAGCTTCTTGTCGAACGCCAGCCGGCCGACGCCCGCACCGTACGAGACTTGCGAGCCGAGCTTGGTCGCGGCGAATTGACGCTCGGCGCGCAGCACGAAGCCGACGTTGGCAGCGTAGATGAAGTTTCCGACTTCGCCGTTCACGACGACTGCCGGGAGGCCGCGCACGCTGCCGTCCCCAGCAAAAGCATCCTGATCGCCCGTCGGCAGCCACACGTAGCCAGCCAGGCCGAGCTGCAGCGCGCTATCGGGGTCGCCCACGAAGCGCAGCCGTGCGCCGAGCCGCAGGTCGCCCAGCGACGCGCCGCTCGGTGACGTGAAGGCTTGCCCTCCTGAAGCCGGCGAGCCGCCCTCGTTCACTACCGCTAGCGGTAGGTCCACCGATAGGGAGAAGATCTTCCAGAGCCCCAGCGCACCGCCGAGATGCAAAAATAGCTGATCGGAGACGACGTTGCCTACGCGATCGTCGCCGTCTCTGCGATAGAGGACAAGCGGGCGGTACGCATATTCACCGAGCAACATCGCTCTCGGCGTTACGTGCCCGCCGGCGTCACCGCCTTGGATTCCGAAGAATCGATCACCAGCTGGCGCAGCCTGAAACTGATCGAGAGCGAACGTCTGCTGCTGTTGTTGAGCAGCGGCACGCGATGCGACAAGTAGCACGCCAAAGCCAAGAGCAACCGCGAACCGAGCCGTCGACCATGTCATGAGGCGAGCTTCTCCGTGTGCGAGCTAAACGCACTTCCGATCGTTAAAGATAAGGGGTGAAGTAGTCGCGTGTAACTACGTAAGCGCCGATCGACAGGCCTTTTTTCAACGGCCGCTAGCTCGTCGTCATGACGACCAAGAACATGACGACCAAGAACGCTGATTTCTTCAAACTGTAGAGAAGTGCACCATTCGCTGCCGGGCAGGCGTCATTCGTGCGTCGCCGCCTCGCTAACCGGCACGCCGGAGCCTGCCCGGCCGGTCTTTTCTTTTTGGGGCCACTGCTGACCGAGGGGGTCAGGCCCCATTCCTGCGGGCACCATGCTCCCAACGTCCTGACGTTCAGCTGGCCGAACAGGAAACCCACCGCACTGGCGCTTCCCGAATCCGTCACCCCCCCGAGCCTACCCCAACGAACGAGCAGCAAATGCGAACACAGCCCAAGGCGCTAGAAAAGACGGTCAACGAAAGCGCTTGAGGAACTCGCTCGGGGTTAGGCCAGTTGCAATTCGGAACTTCTTGGTGAAGTGGCTTTGATCGTAGAAACCGGTCTT
>JAYUYU010000078.1:0-2998 GCA_043752365.1 Myxococcales bacterium
CGTTCGTTCGCGCGTAGTCTTCGGTGTTGGCCTGCGCGGGCTCCGGGCGCGCCAGACCGCCAGTCCTGCCGGGCTCGATGGCTCCGCCCGACTTTGCACCCCCTGCACGTTGCGGGGCGCGCGCTATGGGCGCGGGCGCAGCGTTGTCAGTCGCCTCGCCCTTCTTCTCGGCTGGTGCCACCATGCTCGTCGGCTTGCTCTCGGTCTTACACCCGAGTGCCGCCAAGCCCAGCGTCGCGACAGTTGCCCAAATCAGTGACCATTTCGTCAACGAGATACCCTCTGTTGCCGTGTGTGCGTGAATCATCGTGCCTCTTGGACGTATGGGCGAGGGAAAAGTTGGACGCTACCAAACGTGTAAGTCAGATTTACCCGTCGCGAGAGCCGTGGAGTAGAAGGCGACGTTCGTACAAACGATGAGGATGTGCTCGCCGTCTATGATCCGGCGCGCTCAGCAAACCCGCCGGCGCGCTGCAAGAATTGACCATGGACTCTTGCTAGTCGCGGAACGAAAATCGGGACATGCGCCACGTCGACGTACAGAGCAAGAGTCCGTGTAACGCTCTGTGGGACGAGATGCCGCCAGTAGCCGAGGGGCGCAGACTCTGTCATAGCTGCCAGCATCAGGTGGTGGATCTGTCTTCAATGACGGAGAAGCAGGCCAAACACCTGCTCGTGCATCGGCCTCCCGCTGGTTTGTGCGTGACCTACCTCATGCAGCCATCAGGTGAGATTGAGTTTCAGCAAAGTGTGCGCGGCCGCGCCGCGCGTGGTGTGGCCGCGGCAAGCGTCGCGCTGGCTCTCTCGGCTTGTAACGCCGAACCGGTGCACGTACTCGGCGCGCCGGAGCCGGGTCGATACACAGGGGCGCCCCTGGCACTGTCGATCGACGGCGACACTCCTGCTCCTCCTCCCAATTCTGCGAGCAAGGTGTCACCCGTTCCAGGCGAGGCTCCTCCCGCCGCGAGCAGCAGCGCGTCACTTGCAGTCAGCACCCCGCCACCGCCACCGGAGCGGCCGTCGCTGGTGCGTCCTCCTCCGGGACCGCCGCGGGTGCATCCTCCGCCGGGACATCCAGCGCGCTGTAGATGACCCCGAGACCTTCCTCCGTAGATCAGCCTACAGTGGTGGTGATCGACGACGAGGGTCGAGCGCAGCTCGCGCCCAAACAGGGACGGGGGCCACAGCGGGGACGAGCAAAGCGCGTGCGGTGGCTCTGGTACGCCGGGTACGCCGGCCTTGTCTTGGCGGTCGGCGCCGTGCGAGGCGGCTACCTACAGCACCCCAAGTCAGTCGATGCCCGGCACGTTGGAGGTCGCCAGCACGCGCCTCGAAGCGGCGCCGAGCTTGCGGAGCAGCGAAGCGACTTGATTGGCCACGGTGCGTTCGGAGCGCCACCGCGCCTGAGCAATGGCGGCGTTCTGCCAGCCGAGCCGCACCAGCTTGAGGACGTCTTGCTCGGCGTGGGTGAGGTGCTCGGTCTGCTTCAGCGCCCGACTGGTGCCCAGCAGTTGTGCGGCGATCCCGACGAGCTCGGTTCGGTTGCGCAGGCCAAGCTTGAAGGCTCCGCGCGAAAGCGCTTGGGAGACTGAAGGGCCACCGACACCAAGAGCATAGGCGACCGCCTTGCCCGTGAGGCCTCGCGCGCTGAGTTCCAGCACCTCCGCCTCGAGCAACGTTAGCGCTCGCAATCTCCTCGCTCGCGGCGTGTCGAGCACCACGTAGAAGCGCTTGCCATCGGCATCAACGCGTTCAACAAGCCCCCAATCGCCGGAAATCAGGGCGCTCCAGGCGTCCAACGCGTCCGTGGATTGGCGCATCTTACGGGTGCGGCTCCGCTCGACGCCAGCTACGTGCCGACTGAACCGTGACCGCGCCTTGGCATCGTCGCGTAGGGCTCCCTCCGCGTGGACCAAGCGTCCATGTGAATCGAGTAGCGCCACCTCGGTGCCGGGATGCACCCGCAAGCGGAGTCCCGCCTCGACGTGCAGCGTCACCTGTGAAAGGAGCCGCCGTTCGGAAGTGCTGAGGTCGATGCGGTGGGCCTGAGGGGCGCCAATCATGACCGACACGTCGTCGACGATGGCCACGAGCCCCAAGACATCCGGCGCACCCGTCATTCTGCTAAATTCTTGAGCGGAGAAGGCCGGGGGATTGGGGCCAAGGATCCCAGTCATCGTCGAGACCAAGCCCGGGAAACGCCACAGCGGCTCGACCTCTGCGACGGGGATTCGGTGGGTTTCGGTGCGGTAGTACTCGACCAACTCCGGTAGATTATCGCTGGCTCCGGCCAAGAAATCGAAGTGGTGCTCACGCCGCCGCGCAACGCCCACGCTCACCATCGGCGAGGTCAGCAGCGGCTTTGCGTCCGAAAACAGCCTTTCGCTCCACGCCTGCCAATCCCCGCTGCCGTCGTGGGCCGCCTCCACGAGCCCCACGGCAGCGCTGATTTGGGTGATGGTTCGAGTCTTCAACTCCCGAGGAGTTTACTCGTTCGAACCCACCGAGCTGCATAGGTAATTGTTATAGAACGCACCACATAGAGTTCGTCAAAAACCGTTTGTTTCGGCTGTGCAGCAGGCGGGTCGAGCTGCGGTCGACGGCGTCTACGACGCTGTGAAAGGCGCTGAGCGAGTTAGCCCGTAAGCGTGCTGGTTCCTGCGGCATTCCATTGTATGAAGGATGAACGCCCGTCCGACGTGGCCCGGGTGCTTTGGCATGAGCTACTGCGCGGTGCGTGGAAGGTAACTTCGACACCTGGTAGCCAGGGCTGCGAGCTGCTCCTTTGTCCAGCCGATGCGCGCGCTCCTTCGCCCGGGCGCGCACGGCGTCAGGCTGCGCTGGAGAGTGTGCTGCGCGGGACGCCGCAAAAGGTGGTCGCGGCAGAGCTAAAGGTTTCGGCTCCCACGCTGGCGGGCATGCTGAGGTGTACCCTGGCCGAGATGGGCGTCGATGCGCGTGTGTTGCGCGTTCCCCTAGCGCTACCGCTGCTGGCTCA
>JAYUYU010000079.1:0-2994 GCA_043752365.1 Myxococcales bacterium
TCGGTGTTGGAGCGCTTGGATTCACTTTGCTGCGCCCCGGCTCGGCTGCGCGCCCGGTTGCTGCGACGAAAGCGGCGGCGCCTGCAATGGCTAGCCCGCCGATTGCTGAAGAACGAGTGCTCACGGCCGTATCCGCTCCTGTGATTGTGCCCGCCGTGACTGCTGAAAGCCCCACGGACGCGCCGTCGGTGCCGTTGACGGCTTCGTCCTCGGCGGTGGCGGAAGCGGCGAAGCCAGTAGCGTCGACGCCTGTAGCCACGGCCGCGCGTGCCTCCTCGCGCGCTCCGCGCTCGTCACCGAGCGCTACCCGGGCTACGTCTCCTCGTCAGGCCACTCCTCGCAAAGGCCTCAACACGGAGTTCGGGTTTTGAGATTTCGGAGCGCTTGTCGAGCGCTAGCGGTCGTCACTGTCACCTCGCTGTCGAGCTCGAGCGCGTTTGCACAAGCTGTCGACGACAGCACGCGCAACGCCGCTCGCAGCTTGGCCAGCCAAGGCAAGGAAGCCTTCGACAAAGCGGATTGGGACCGCGCGCGTGACCTGTTTCATCGCGCCTACACGCTGGTGCCAGCGCCGACGATTGCGCTTTACGAGGGCCGCGCGCTGTCGCAGCTGCGTCGGTTCGTCGAGGCCGAAGAGGCGTTGATGCGCGCCGCGCGCACGAGCTTGGACGCCGAGTCGCCAGAACCCTTTCGCAAAGCCGTTCACGATGCCGAAGACGACCTCGTCGCGCTGCAAGTGCGCATGCCGAAGGTGATCATCGTTATTTCGGGTCCGGGCGCGAGTCATCCCGAGTTGCGTGTGATGCTCGACGGACGCCCGTTGAAGAGCGCCTTGCTGGGCGTCGAAATGCCAATCGATCCTGGTTCCCACACGCTGAGCGCGGTCACGCCTGGTGGCGATCCCACGCAAGTTTCGTTCACGTTGGTCGAGAAGCAGCGCCAGAGAGTCGAGATTGCCGTAGCAGGGCATGCGGCGCACAGCGCGGTCGCGCCGGCTCCGGAAGCGGCACCCCCGCCGACAGAGGTTGCGCCTCCCGCCGAGCCCGCAACTTCGTCGTGGCAAAAGCCGGCTGGCTTGATCATCGGCGGCGTTGGCGTGGCTGGGGCCGTCACCGGGCTCATCACGGGTTTGCTGGCGGGTAGCCGCTACTCGAAAGCCGAGCGCGAGTGCCCCGAGCAACAGTGCGTCCAGGGCGGCTCGGGCTGGGACGCCGTGCAGTCGTTTCGCACGCTGCGCACGGTCTCTACCGTTGGCTACGTCGTCGGCGGGGTGGGCATCGCAGCTGGGGCGACTTTGTTCTTGATCGCGCCTTCGCCGCCTGCCGCGTCGGCGCGCACGGGCTCGCTGGGCGTTTGGGTCGGCCCGAGCGCGGTCGGCGTTTCGGGGGCGTTTTGAAGGTTCAACACTGGCTTTCGCGGGCGCTGCTGCTCACGCTGTTGGGCGTCGCTGGTTGCCCGGCAGTGCTCGACGACAATTTCACGTCGGTGCCCGCGTCGGCGGCGGGTGAAATGGGTGTTGGAGGGTTGGGCGTTAGCGCTGGCCCGAGTGGGGGTGCGCCCGATTCGGGTGGCGTCGCTCACGGGGGCGACGCCGGCAAGGCGTCAAGCGCAGGCTCGCCCATGGGCGGCTCCAGCGTCCTGGGTGGGGCCGGTCCTGGGCCGGGTGGCATGGCTGGCGCCGGCGACGCGGGCGCACCTAACCCCGAACCCTGCGCGGGCTGCGATCCGGAAGCTTGTTGCGACGGGCAGTGCGCCGACCTCGATTCCGATCCGAAGAACTGTCACGCCTGCGGCAAGGGTTGCCCGGGAACGACCTGTGACAGCGCGTCGTGCACCAACTCGTGCGCGTTGGGCTTCATCGACTGCAACCGCAACGTCGTGGACGGCTGTGAAGTCAACGCCGCGGTGGACCCGAAAAACTGTGGCAACTGCGCGATTGACTGCGGTTTTCAGCTGATCTGCGAGGGTGGCAACTGCGTGTGCCCGCAGAACACCGCCGACTGCGACGGCAACAAGCCAAACGGCTGTGAAGCCGACACGTCTTCCGACCCCACTAAGTGTGGCGGCTGCGGCAAGGTGTGTAGCGCGGGCCAGCGCTGCCTCGATTCCACCTGCAGCTGTGAGGTCGGCTTTGCGGATTGCAACTTGCAGCCGGACGACGGCTGCGAAGCCGCGCTCACTGACGACCAGGCCTGTGGTTCTTGCGCGCTCGACTGCGGACTCCACGGCAAATGCCTGGCGGCCGGCAATTGTGGCTGCCAGCCCGGCTACATCGACTGCGACGACCAAGTGCCGGGCTGTGAAACGCCGACTACCGACCCCAACCACTGCGGCAGCTGTACTGTCGTCTGCCCGGCGCAGTTGCCGGCCTGCGACGGCACGGATTGCAGCACCGGCTGCGGCACGCTGACCCGCTGCGGGTCTTCCTGCATCGATACCCAAACCGATTTGCAGAATTGCGGCGGCTGCGCCAAGCCCGTCGGGCTCAACCAAACCTGCGTGGCCGGTAAGCCCACGTGCGTCACCGGCTACGGCAACTGCGACGCCAACCCGACCGACTGCGAGGTTAATACCGACACCGACACCGATCGTTGCGGCAACTGTACGACCACGTGCAAAGCGGGCGCGCTGTGCACTGGCGGCAGCTGTGGCTGCGCGCCAGCGACGCCCAGCGACTGCGGCGCCACCTGTGAGGAGTGCTGCAACGACGGCCAGTGCAGTGATGGCGACTCGTGCACGGCCGATACGTGTAGCAACGGTGTTTGCGGCTCGGGCCTGCCATGCGCTGGCGGGCCCTCGCTGTGTTGCGCCGGCACCGGCTGCTTCCAGTGCTGCGGCGACGCTGATTGCGGGCTGGGCAAGGTGTGCAGCGCCAACTTGTGCGTCAACCTGACGTGCCCGGCGCCGCAAATCGTCTGCAACAACAAGTGCGTGAATCCGACGACCGACGCCAACAACTGCGGCGGCTGCGACGCGCACTGCGGCTTGGGCCGC
>JAYUYU010000080.1:0-7670 GCA_043752365.1 Myxococcales bacterium
CTCCTTCGGGTTGTGTTCAGCCGGTTTGCGGCCGCCCGCCGCCGCTCCCGGAAAACCAACCGAAAGTTGAGCCACTTTGAGGCGGTCAGACACTCTACCTCAAGCTGCAAACCGCCAGGAATATGGACGCGCAGGGTGACACCACCGATCGCGCTAGTCACGCCGACCAGCCGCCGGATCTCGTGGCCCTCGTTGCGGCTTTGCGCGCGGGCGAGCGCTGGGCGCCGGCCGCGCTATTCGACGGCTACAGCCGCTACGTGCGGGCCACTATCTTGCACTTGCTGGGGCCGCGCACGGACGTAAGTGACGTGCTTCATGATGTATTCGTCACTGCCTTCGAAGACATTCATGGCCTCAGGGATCCACAGGCGCTCAAGGGGTGGCTCGCGAGCATCGCCGTCTTCAAGTCGAAAAACTATCTGAGGAGCCGGCGCCGGTTCGGCTTGCTGTTTACGGCGCCCGACCTGCGGGTTGCCCGGCCACCGGCACCGGCCACGCCCGACGTGTCGGCGGCCCTACGATCGGCGTACGAGGTCCTCGACGAGCTTGCTATGGAGGACCGCATCCCATTCGTCCTCCGCGCCGTGCAGGGGTTTAGTCTCGACGAAGTAGCAGAAGCGTGCGGTGTGTCACTAGCTACGGCCAAGCGGCGTGTAGCGAGCGCGCGCACCAAGTTTATCCTGCTTTCGAGTAAGCGGCCCTTACTTCGAGAGTGGCTAGGGGACATTGCCCATGAGCCGTAACGCAGACGGATCTGAAGTCGACCCGCGGGGCTGGTCGGCAGCTGAGCGCTGGACCAATGAGCTCGAGGTCTACAGTGACGGTCAGCGCCAGCTCGAGAAGGCCAGGGCGCGGCTGTTCCATCCCAACGCCGCTCCGGCGCGTCGCGCGGCGTTGCGACTACAGCCGCTCGCGCTTTGGGCCTTGGGTCTCACACCGCTCGTTGCCGCGGCAGCTTTCCTGCTCCAAAGCGCCGAACCGGCAGCCGCGCCGAGCTTCACCGTGCAAACGGGGGCGCGCGAGCGCGCGGTGAGAGCGAAGCCAGGCCAAGACCTGTCGGCGCCGCCCGGGCAGCAGCGTGTTCTGTCCTTTTGGGAGGGCAGCGAGGTGCACCTGCTCACGGGCGCAAAGGCGAAGGTGACCCAGCTGGCCGCGCACGGCGCCAAGCTCGAACTGCTCGACGGCGAAGCGGAGGTGCGGATCACACCCTCGCCCGATAGCACTTGGGCGATCGACGTGGACTCGTTCCGGGTGGCTGTGTTGGGGACGCATTTCTTCGTGTCCAAGCTTGCGACCGGTCGGGGGCTTTCGATTCGGCTGGTCGAAGGCAAAGTATCGGTTTCGAGTCCGTGTCTCACCGTGCCGGTCCGAGTCAGCGCTGGGGAACAGCGCTTGTTCCGTTGTGAGCTCGCCGCGCCAGCGCCGACGGTCGCGCACGAGCTCCCGGTCGTGGCGGCGCCTTCGGGCGGGCCTAGCGGCCCCGTACAGGAACGGCCCTCGCTCGCAGCCCCTGCGCCGAAACCGCCTTCACCACTGCGTCAGGAGGTGGAGCTGATGGAAAACATTCGGACTGCCTTGACGGTCGATCCGGCGCGCGCGCTCGTGCTGGTTCATGAAGCGGGCAAGCGCTTCCCGAGAGGATCGTTGAGCGAGGAGCGCCAAGCCTTCGAGGTGCTCGCGCTCGAGCGGCTGGGCCATGCGGCGGAGGCTAGCGCTCTGGCACAAAGCTTTCTCCGCCGCTATCCGAACGGCTCCTTCAGCGCTAGAATGAGGGCGCTTGTGCCCAAAGCAAGTCCCTGAAAGCGGCGAGCGAGTCGGTCGCGTCGGCAGCGTGACGCTGCTAATCGGCTTGGCTGTGGGCGCCTGCCATCGCGTCGCTAGACGGTCTGTTGTCCCTGCTCGGCCTCACTTCGACGTGCCGAGCCGCAAGCGCGACACGGTCGACTCGACACGACCCGGCGCATTCGTGTGGCGCCTGGGGCTGAGCGCGAGCTACGCTATTTTTTGAGCGACAACCGGGCCCGAGTCGTCCCCGACGTTGAGCCATTGTGGCCGGCTCAGACACTCAGCTCACGCGGCCGACCTGTGGTCGTTGAATCGCGTCAACCGAAGCTCTCGCCCCAGGACGATCTCGAGATGAAAATCCAACGCAAGGCCGCAACTTCTTGGGTCGCTTTAGACCTGTTGCCGGTACGATTGGTGCTGGTTTCGGCGTTCGTGTGGAACTGCGCGGGGTGCTCGGACGCCGCGGCGCCGGCGGCTCAAGCTGGGGGCGGCTCAGCTGGCCTCGCCGCTGGCGGTAGCAGCGGAGCAGGAGCTTCGGGAGCCCCAAGCTCGGGAGGAATCGTCAGCACAGCGGGCAGCGGTGGCAGCATGGCAGGTTCCGCTGGGCTGCCGGCCCAAGCCGGCATGGCGGGCAGCGGCGGAAGTGCCGGCAGCGGCGGTAGCGGTGCCGATAGCGGCCCGAAACTGCCGCACATCATTATCGACAGCGACGCCAACAACGAGATGGACGATCAGCACGCCATTGCCTACGCGCTGTTCAACGCGGACACCTGGCACATCGACGGCATCACGACCAACTCCACCGACAGCGGCGGGCCCGCCGCCGAACACACCCAAGAAGCGGAGCGGATCGTCAAGCTGTGCGCGTCGGATGACACCGTGAAAGTGTACACGGGGGCCACGGCCGACTACGACGCGATCAAGGGGCAGCTCGGCCAGGCGAGTTATGATGGCAAGGCGGCGGTCGACTTCATCATTCAAAGCGCCAAGGCGCGCAGCCCGCAGGACAAGCTCATCCTCGTGCCGATCGGCAAGCTGACCAACGTAGCGCTCGCCTTCGATAAAGATCCCTCCATCCTCGCCAACATCCGCGTGCTCTGGCTCGGTTCGAACTGGCCCAACCCCGGCGAGTACAATTTGGAGAACGACCCCGCCTCGGTCAGCCGAGTCGTCGACTCTGATGTTGAGCTGGATATCGCCACAGTGCGCTACGACGGACAACCCGAGCCGGGGACGGCCTCGGTCACCGTCACGCTCGACCAAATGAAGCAGAATATGACGGGCAAGGGCCCCGTGACAGGCGCCGTGGAGGGCCGCAATGGCGGCACTTTCACGCGCTTTGGGGACTACTCGGTCGACCTCATGTCGCACATTGGCCAGGTGCGCGCGCTTTACGACATGGCCGCCGTCGCCATCCTAAAGAAGCCGGAGTGGGCGACCGTACAAGAGCTTCCAGCCCCCAAGCTCACGGGCATCTCTTGGAGCGCGCGCCCGGACAATCAACGCAAGGTGCGTTTCTGGCACTCGTTCGCCCACGACCCTATAGTTGCCGATCTCTTCACGGCGGTAGGGAAGCCACAGCTTCAGAAGTAACGCGAGCGAGCGAGAACCAGGTGCAGCTGATGCGATGGAAGGCGGTCAGAACGAAGCTTGCTTGGATTGCTGTGCTGGTGGCGTTCGCAGGCTCTATCGGGTGCAGTAGTCGTCTGGCTCCTGCATCGAACAGCGCCGCCGGTGCGACCGGCATGTCCGACGCTCTCGAATATGTGTTCGCAACGTCAATGCGCCTGAACGTTGACTGGCGAACAAGGTGACAAAATTGGGCAAGTTCCAGTGCCTTGCCATCAGGAACAGGTCCTGATGAAACGAGACTTGCTCGTGACCGCAGCGTTGACGGCTTCCTGCGCACCAGTGACGCCTGTGCAACACCCAGTGACCGCCCGTGCACCCTTCGACCTTAACTGCCCAGGGCACGTGAGACTTCTTTTGAGCCATTCGGGGCCGCTCAGACACTGAGCGACGCCGGTGACCTCCCGGTGCTGTCTCGCCAACCACACGCCAGGAACGGTTCCGACTTTGAAAAGCCTTTGCCCTTCATCTTGCTGCCTGCCACTTTTAGGATGCATTTGGCTGTCCGGCTGCAGTTCTTCGCCCCCAGCACCGACAACCGACCCGGGCTCCACCACACCGATGACCGGCGGCGCTCAATCCCAGCCGGCCGCTGGCACACATGCCGGCGGGTCAGGTGGCAGCTCCTCAACACCCGTTATCCCGAATGGCGCCTCGGGCGGGGCTTCTGGCGGGGCTTCTGGCGGTACTGGGGGCGGCGCGCCGAGCACTGCGTGCGCGTCGCCGCCCCCCGTGAAGATCATCTTCGACACGGACATCGGGCCAGACTGCGACGACGCGGGCGCCGTAGCCATGCTGCACGCGCTGGCAGACAGGTGCGAAATCGAAATTGTAGGCATGGTGAGCGCCACCTCGTACGAATGGGGCGCGGGCGCACTGGACGCGATGAACACCTACTACGGGCGCCCTGACATCCCGATTGGAGCGCTCAAGGAGCCCGGCTTCCTCGAGCGCTCTGACTACAGTCGCCACCTCGCAGAGAACTTCCCCAACGACCTCAAGACCGCCAAAAATGCCCCGGATGCGGTCAAGCTGTTTCACGATGTCCTCGAAAGCCAGCCAGATGCGAGCGTGACGATCGTCTCGGTCGGCCCCTTGCGAACCGCCAGCGACCTGATGCACTCCGCCGGCGGCCGCGATTTGGTGGCCAAGAAAGTCAAGGAGTGGGTGGTCATGGGAGGCTGGTACCCGGGCCGTTCGGACAACGGTGAATGGAACTTCAAGCAGGATGCCGCAGCAGCCCAATACGCTATCGAGAACTGGCCAACACCGATCATGTTCAGTGGCGCCGAGGTTGGCTCAGGCGTCACCACCGGTACGCGCTTGTTCTCCGAGACCGATGAGCAGAATCCCACCCGCAAGGCCTATCAAATATCCGGCGGCGTAGGCGACGGTGGCCGACTCAGCTGGGACTTGACTGCCGTCTTGTACGCCGCGCGCGGGCTGGAGCCATTCTTCAGGGCCGTCAGCAACGGCTACGTCCGGGTCACTGATGTCGGCGACGAGGCCATCGAAAAATCCGGCGCAAACGTTTGGGAAAGCTCGCCGAACCGCGGGCACTCCTACATGGTGAAGAAGGATCCGGACGGGAAGTACCTTGGCTGGGCGATAGATGAGCTTGTCGTAGGCTCGAAGCTGGACCTACTTCCCAAGACCGCTCCGCTTTCCAAAGCAGGTTGGAAGGCGACCGCGAATCCGGGCGGCGACATAGCTGGCCAGGCCACCGATAACGATTACGAGTCTCAGTGGGGCACCGGTCGCCCCATGGCTGTCGGAGATTGGATCGCGGTGGATATGGGCCAGGCCACCCGGATCAACCGTATCGAGCTGGATCAGCATTGGACTGGCGGGGAGTACCCCCGTGGCTACGAGTTGTACTTCTCTGACGACGGGTCTTCCTGGGGCACCCCGGTCACGGCGGGCCGGGGCGCGTCGGTCACGATTATGGCTTTCGACGCGCGTAGCACCCGCTATCTGAAGGTGGTGCAAACCGGGACTCTGTCGGCGGAGTACCAAAACACCAAAGTCCCATGGATGATGCGCGAGCTTTCGGTGTTTCTCGAGAACTAAAGCTACCTTAGACCGGTCAGATCCTGAGCCCCACCTGAGCGGCTTTGCTTCGAGTAGTGGGTCGTTCTCAGACCTTTTGACCTAAGTCCGATCCGTAGGGGTACGTAGTCCCGTCACTCGCCTGCACATTGGAACTGGACTGATGGCGCGTTTTGTAACCACCGTAACCATCCTCCCCTTCGCGCTATCGTTTGGGGCTGCCGCGTGCACGTCCGCTCCGGGCGGGCAAGGCCGCTGGCGGCGTGTCGGGGTCGAACGCGGCGCCAGCACGGAGGCTGCCATGTCGGTGTGTTCCAAGATCGGCCGATCCAGCGTTCAGCGACGCCCCGGTTGTCGGCTGCAATGTGCGTGAAAATTGCGCCCAGATCCGTGCGAGCGGGTTGGGACCAGCTTACTGCCAAGCGATCGGTCCGAACTCTGCTTCGAACGACTTCTTGAGCTCTTGGGTCGGGAGCATGCGCCCGGCGTTGACGTCCGCAAGCTTCGCGCTGCAGGCGGGCGAGTCAGGCACTTTCGAGGTCCCGATTCGTTCGACCGGCTCGAAGGAGTGGTCGCTGCCGCTACAACAAGGCGAGAGCGGCGCGCACACCCTCGACATTCGCGTTTCCGTGACCGAATACGATGGTGAGCCTGGCTGCTCGGTCACAGCGGCCGGACATGAATCCACGAGTGCGAGTTGGTGCGTGGGCTTGTTAATAGGTTTGTGCGCGCTGGGCCGGCGGATTCGGGAGACTAGGGAGACCAAACGCTACCCGGGCGCGAAGCCACGTGCCCCGCGTTGACCGCGCAACCGCGGACCGGCAGGCTCTCGATCTCACGAATGCGCCTAAACATTCGTTAACATGGGGGAAATTACACACCATCCGGGATCGAAGGCGCTCCGTTCCGTAGCCGCTTTCGGGTCGAGCAGCTTCACAGCCCGAGACGCCTTGCAAAAGGCGCCGCTTAACTTGCGCGCCAACCGGTCGTCGACGCTGTGTGAGTCTCGTTCCCCAAGACCAAACCCTTGCTCATCAGCTGAGCGCGGCGTTCAAGCTCTTCGGAACGATCGTTGCGGCGGCGTTTCTAGTCACCGCGTTGGCCTACGGCGTTAGCTCCGCGTGGCTGGGACCCGAGCTCGAGCGGGGTCGCCTGGCGGCTGCGGCAGAGAATGCCGCGTACGCCGCCATGCTCGATGAGGAAAGTGGTCTACGCGCCTATCTCTTGACGCGCGACGTGCGCTACCTCGAGCCCTACGCGGGCGGAGAATCGAGACTCGCTCGAGCCGATCTTGCTCTTGCTGCTTACGTCGGCTCGGTCCCCGAGCTTGCTACGGGGCTATTGCGCACGCGCCTGGCCGAGGAAAGGTGGCGCGAGCGCTGGGCTGAAGCTGCCGCCGACACGGCGCCCAGCGCCGTCGCTCCGTCAATGGCGGAAGGCGAAGCTTTATTCAAGGCCTACCGAGCCGAGCAAGCTGCGTTCGCGCATGCCCTCACTGAGCGAATGGAAGTTCTCGCTCTCCGTGAGCGGGGAGTGATCGCGGGCCGCGTCGGGCTCGATCTCGCGGTGTTCGTCGCGGTACTTTTCCTGGCTATGCGCCAGCATCGGGCTCTACACGATGCAATCGTTGGCCCAGTCGCGGCACTGCTGCAGCATATTCGGCGCATCCGTGACGGGCACCTCGAAAAAACCGCCGACCGCGCCGGCCCGCGAGAGCTAGCCGAGCTCGCCGAGGGTCTCGACGAAATGGTGGGCGCGCTCGCCCAAGCCCGAGAGCTCGCCGCTTCTCGTGACGAAGCACTGCGTGACCATTCGCTGCGCTTGCGTCAGATCCTCGATGCTAGTCGCGAATTCTCCGAAAGCCTCAACTTGAGCTACGTCGTAGGGGCCGTTCGCGAGAGCACAGCCGCTGTCGGCGGCTACGATCGAGTCATCGTTTGGCTGATGGACGACGAGCAGAAAACCCTCGTCAACAGCGACGCGAGTGCAACGCCCGCGTCGTCGGAGGCCGAGGTCGAGATGGGGCATGGCCTGGCCGGGCGCGCTGCAAAGTCAGGGCGCATCACCTTCGAGGGTCCAGCTGGCCAAGTCAGGTTCGGCGGCAACGCGGGGCCGGTTCGAGCGATCGCGATACCGCTGATTGTGGGAGCGCGCGTCGTTGGCGCTCTGGAAGCACGCCACGCCGAGCCCCAGGTTGCTACGAGTGA
>JAYUYU010000081.1:0-2985 GCA_043752365.1 Myxococcales bacterium
GTTGCAATAGCCTCGATCACCCCGCGATTCTTAACATATCAGCGCTGCCCAAAGAACGACGCCTGCTGAAAGCGCAGGCCTGACAGGACTTGCTCGACGCGTTCGGCGGACAGCGCGCCGATGCGCTCGCCGAGCTTGGCTTTCTCGACCGACGCTACTTGTGAAACGACCAACACGCTTTGCTTGGGCAAACTGCCTTCACCCAGCTCGAGCAGCACGTTGCCCGGCTCTTGGGCGCGCGCCAAGTTCGAGCTCAGGGCGCACACGATCACGGTCTGCACGCGAGAGCGATTGAGTACGTCGTCCTGAATCACCACGTGAGGGTGCGGCCGGCCGGGCACGGCCCCCTGCGATTCGTCCAACGTGAGCCAGAAGATGTCGCCCCGATTGATGCTTGCGCCCGTGCTCATGCGGTTGACGTGACGCTAGCCCGGCCCAAGGCATTGTCCATGCGCGAAGCCGGTGCTCACCCCATTTACGCGCACGGCAGCCCGGTTCAGCTAGCCGAGAACGTTTGGCAGGTCGCTGGGTCGCTAAAAATTCCTGTGCCGCGCAACATGACGATCGTGCGCAGTCCGCAGGGGGCGCTAGCACTATACAGCGTGGTCGCGATGAACGAGACCGGTATGCGCGAGTTAGAGGCCTTGGGGCGTCCTCAATTCATGGTCATTCCGCATCGGCGCCACCAAATGGACGCGCCTTTCTACAGCGCGCGCTATCCACAGCTGCGGGTACTCGCGCCGGACCCTGCGCGTGTTCGTAACGTTACCATCGATGGGGGGCTCGAGGAGCTGCGCGCCATCGGTATCGAGGCTTTTGTTCTGCCCGGCAATGATCACGAAGACGTCGTGATGGACATTCCGTTCGGCGACGGGCGCGCCCTTTGTGTCTGCGAAAGCCTCGGCAACGTGGCAACTTCTGGGCTTATGTCGTTGCTGTTCCGCGTGCTCGGGCCACCCGGCGGCGGCTTCGGCGTCGCAAGGGCAGTGCGGCTGCGCGAGATTCCCGATCGTCCGCGGCTTGGCGCTTGGCTTCGAAGCCAGGCACAGCGCAGCGATCTGCGCGCATTGTTGTTCGGTCACGGCGCGGCCATCACCCAAGGCGTGCAGGCCGCGCTGGCGCGCGCGGCTACCCAGGTTTGAGCGGGCTTGCTCTGGCTGCAGGCGTGCGCGGGCGCACAGCGGGGCAGCTTGCGACGCATGGAGCAGCTCGAGACGTCGGCTTTGCCTGCAATGGCGGGTCGATGGCGAGGAACGGATCCTGCAGTGGGCTCGAGGCCTAAAACCCGCAGCACCGAGGAGGCTCCATGACACCGACCAGCACCGCGACCGTGGCCGACGTGATGACTCGAAAGATAGTGACTGTCTTCGAGAAAGACGTGCTCGAAACAGCGGAATACGGCATGCAACGCATGCACTTTCGGCACCTGCCGGTGGTGGACACCCACGGTAGGCTCGTCGGGCTGCTCAGCCACGGCGATTTACTCCACGCTGCCTCAAGCACGCTGTCCGACAAGGAGGCCGAGCGCAATGCGTTGATTTTGCAGCAGCCAGTTCGGCGCATCATGCAGCGCGAGGTGCTCACCATGGGTCCCACGGACCCGCTGGTTGAGGCAGGCAAAGTGCTTTTGGAATCGAAAATTGGCTGCTTGCCGATCGTTGATGGACAAGGCGCGCTGGTGGGCATGCTCACCAAATCCGACTTCGTCCGCATTGCGTTGCAACTGCTCGGCAGCGACGTGAAGCGCGACGACCTCCAAGGTTTGGCTCGGGCTATCTAGAGGCGGCTCAGCCGATTTCGTTGTCGCGCCGAGCGAACACCAGCGTCTGGTTGTTGGCCGGCATGGCGATGCGTTCTCGAAACGCGAAGCCCTGCTCTTCGGCCGCGGCAACGAACACTTCCAAATCGCGGACGCCGAAGCGCGAATCGCGTTGGCGTAGGGATTCGTCGAAACTTTGGTTGCTGGGAGCCGTGTGCTGGCCACCAATCCGAAACGGGCCGTAGACGACGAGCAGGCCGTGCGGCAACAAGTGACGGGCGGCGCCCCGGACCAAGCCGAGCGCGGCCTCCCACGGGGCAATGTGAATCAGGTTGGCGTTGAAGATTGCGTCGAGCGGGGTGACGTTCCAAGCCTCGCTGCAAGCGTCGAGCGGCAGGGGCTCGCGCAAGTTTGGCAACGCGGCCTCACTAACCCAGGCCTGAATGCTGGCTAGGTTCTCGGGCTCGAGGTCGCTGGGCTGAATCGTCCAGCTTGGCAAATGTTGCGCAAAGTGAACCGCGTGCTGGCCGGTGCCGCTCGCTAGCTCCAACAGCGTGCCGGTGGGCGGTAGCACGCGCTGCAGCGTGGCCAGAAGCGGCTGCTTGTTACGTTCCGGCGCGCCCCAGGTAAGCTTGGTCACGTCCTAGTTGTAGTCGATCTGCGAGCGATGGCGGTCGTGCTAGGCTTTGCCGGATATGAGCAGCGCGCCGCAGCTGCGGGCTAACTGGGCCAAGTTCACCATGCGCTGCGTGAAACGCGCGAGCGAGCCCGTGCGTTCCACGATGCTGGCCGCTATTCCCGCCGCGCTGCGGGCAGAGATTCGCGAAACCGGCCCGCTCGACTGGCTACCCGCTCGCGTGTTCGTCGAGTTGTGTGAGGCAATTCGGGTGAGCGCTGGGCCTGCAGGCGCGCGGGCTTTTTGGCGGCAGTCGCTGCGCGACGCCATTCGTCAGCCCTTCATTCAACCTTTGGCGCGCGGAGCCTTGTTCTTGTGGGGCAAGACGCCATCGGCGCTCGTGCGCCGCACGCCGCAAGCGTGGCAGCTCGTTTCTCGAAACTGTGGCGACCTAAAAGCGGTCGAGTCGGGCGAGGACGGCACGATTACTCTGCGCGTCGAGCAGCTGCCGGCGGTGTGTAGGCGGCAGGGCTTGCTGCTGATGTGGGAGGGCGGCTGCATGGCGGTGCTGGACGCCGTCGACGTGGCGGGTATCGTGAGCGTCAAGGCT
>JAYUYU010000082.1:0-17775 GCA_043752365.1 Myxococcales bacterium
TCCCGATGCGGCTGAGCTTCTCACGCGAAAAGCGCGCCCAGCTCAGGGACCTCCCTGCACACAAAAGACGAAAACCTTGCCCTCGGTCAGGCGTCGAACAGTGCGAAGAAGCGCTCGAGGGCTTCTTCCTCGCTCACGAGCAGCAGGGTTTCGCCCTCTCGGATGACATAGTCAGGGCCCGGCACCTGCATGCGCGGGCGCCCGGTCGCGTCTAGGGGGCCGGAGCTGAGGTAACCGAGCACGTTGATCTCGTGTTTACGCAACTGCGCCGATGCGAGTGTTTGACCAATGTAGGGTGCTCGAGGGAGCCAGGGCACGACTCGAAAATGCATTGCGAAGTCGGTCAGGTGCGCGGCGACCGGATTGAGCACTTGAACGGCCATGCGCCGGCCCATCTCGTTTTCGACCTGCACTGCGCGCGTGGCGCCGACCGCGCGGAGCACGTGGGCTTGGCGCTCGTTGGCCGCACGAGCGAAGATAATCTTCACGCCCAGCTGCGACAGCTGCGATACGCAGAGCACCGTGGCTTCGAAGTCTTCGCCAGACGTGACCACGGCGACGTCGACGTCCCGAGCTCCGATGTTCTGGAGCACGCCCGGTTCGCTGCCGTCGGCCACGAAGGCCGCGCTGGCGTGCGCTTTGTGAACGTCGACAGCCTGGGGGTCTTTATCGACCACCAGCAGCTCGCAGTTGGTGTTCCACAGCTCCTCGGCCAGCGCGCTGCCAAAGCGACCCAAGCCGATAACCAGCACTTTCTTGTGGCTCAATTGTCCTCCATCAACCGATCAAAACTCGCTCTTGCGGCAGCTCGAAGCCGCGCGACTCGACTTTTGCGGACAGCGCCAAAGCCAAAGTCAAGGGTCCGATTCTCCCGGCGAACATCAACAAGGTGATCAGCAACTTTCCCGGCACCGACAACGCCGCCGTGAGGCCCGTGGAGAGCCCGGTGGTGCTGAAAGCCGAGACGGCCTCGAACGCCAGCTCCAGGGGCGGATGATCTTCGAACAAGAGCAGCAAGAAGAACCCACACAGCACGATCGACAAGCTCAGGAGCGCCACGCCCATGGCCTTGCGGATCACCTGCTCGGGCAGGCCACGGTTCAGCACGTGCGGCGAGCGACCGGTGAGCTCCGCGCGCAGTCCTGCGAACAGCACCACGATCGTCGTCACCTTGATACCGCCGCCCGTCGAGCCAGGGCTCGCGCCAATGAACATGGCGCCGCAGGTGAGCAGCAGCGTGGCCGGCACCATCACGCCCAAATCGATCACGTTGAACCCTGCGGTACGAGCCACCACGGAGTGGAACGCCGCGGCCGTAACTCGCTCGACGTACGACAAAGGCGACAGCGACGCCCGCCATTCGAGCAGCAAGTAGGCCCCCATCATCACGATCAGCAGCGTGCCAGACGCCCGCAGCACCACGCGCGCGTGCAAGCTGAGCAGCGGCCCTCGGCGGCGCCGCAGCGCGTCCACGGCTTTGCGTAGCAGCTCGTCGAGCACCGGAAAGCCCAGACCCCCGAGCGCAATCAGTGCCCCGAGCAAGCTCAACGTCAGCGGATAGCCCACGAACGGCAGCAGCCCCGCTTCCAGGTTGGACATGCCCGCGTTGCAAAAGGCGCTGATGGCGTGAAAAACCGCAGCCCAGGCCACGCTGCCGGCGCCAGCCATAGCGTGGCCTGCGTCGAGCGCCATGGGCGGGTGCTCGCGCCATTCCATGTAGAGAAGGGAGGCGCCGATCGCCTCGAGCACGATGGTGAAGCCGCAGATGGTGAGCACGGTACGTTTCAGCGTTGCAAGCGAAGTGCCGTCAACGACCTCCGTGAGCACCGCTGTGCTCTTCAGCCGCATGCGCTGACCTGCCGCGATGGCTACCGCCGCCGAGAGCACCATGATGCCAAGCCCGCCCAGTTGGATCAGCATGGCCAGCACCACCTGCCCGGGCAACGTGTAAGTCTGCGCGATGTTCACGGTCGCGAGCCCCGTCACGCACACCGCGCTGAACGCCATGAAGACGTGATCGACCAGCGACACGTGCGCTACCCCTCGCACCGATATGGGTAGGGCGAGGAGCAGTGCGCCGACCATGCCGACTCCTCCGAATGACAGCGCCATCAAGCGCGCCGGATGGAGTGATGCCGTTGCCAGGAAGCGCGACGCGCGCAGATCGCGCGCGAGCAAGCCGAACGCCATCATCAAGCCCAGGCCGAGCGAGTAGCTGCGCGACGCGCTGGCGAAAGCGGGGTCTGCCCCGCCCGCCTCGATGAGCAGCCACCATTTGGTGACCAAGAACGTCACCGCCAGCAGCACCAGCGCCAAGCGCAGCGCGAAACCGCGAATCCTACGCTCGAGGGCCAGCTTCCGTTGCCGCGGATCGAACTGCTCTTCCTGCGCCGCCGAGGAAAAGCGCAGCGTCAGCACCGCCCACGGCAAAGCCAACACGCTAACGGCCGCGGCCAAGCCGAACGACAAGACGCCCCGCAGCGGAAGCAACCAATCAGCGCCGAGCACTGCGGCCAGCAGAACGACGAGTAGCCAGCTGATGCTCAAGCCGGCCGATGCTCCTTTACCGGCCGATGCTCCTTTAACCGAGGCGCGCGCATAGCGGCCCAGCCTAGACCAACCCCCGCGCCTCAGGAACCTGGATAGCGATTCGGCCCGCTACTCGAGGTGAGCTCCGTTAGTCCGCGCGGAAGCGCGATATGCTCAGCTTTTTCGCGCTTCCGCTGCATGTACCAGAAGCTAGCGCCGTCGCCGCTGAGGGAGCCACCGGAGGTGCAGGGAGGCTCGGCGCTGCACGCTGAAGCCAAGTCGGGTGCCGTAGTGTCGTCAGTGACTTCGACCTTCCCGCGGCGAGTAAAGCCTTGGGGCCGCTAGTCGAGTCGCGAGCTCAGCGCGAGGTCGGTCTTGATGAGCAAGTCGGCTGTCGCGCCCAGGCGTTCGGCGTAGAAAAGGTCCAGCGCATATTGCTGACCGACGTTGAGACCCAAGTCGTCGATGCTGACCTTGGCGCTTTTGACCCCGTGGGTGCCGCCAAGGTCGATGACCAATTGGCCGTCGATGAACACATAGACGTCGTCGTCGCCGCGGGCCTGAAAAGTGCTGCCCGGGCCCTCGAGCGTGAACAGGGCGTGGAGCTCGGCCGTGAACAACTTGTTGTGGCGGTCGCCTTGATTACCAAACGGGGTTGCGTACGGAGTCCCGTCGTCGAACGGGAAAAATACGCGGCGATCCATGCCCTGGTGGTTTTCGAGTGTGCCGGTCTTCTCGCTGTCGTATTCGAAGGTTCCGTCCGCGGCGAGCACTACGGGCAGTGGGTAGACGACCGCGTAGTTCGTGCCAGGCACGTCGCGGTACCACTGGTCGAAGAGCGCTTGCCCGAAGGTTCGACCGCCCGCGGGCGGCTGGTAGACGGGTTTCCGGTCCTCGGCTAGCAGGGGGGCGACCACCCCGTATTCCGAATTCCCGTTTTCGAAGGCTGGATTCGTAGTCGGATCGGCCGCGTCATAGCGTTTGAAATCCCGCAGCGTCAGTGTGAGGAAGAGCAGCGGCGGGTCAGTCGGCGGCGCCGGATCGAGAGCTGGCGGGGTCCCTGCGGCGGCCTGCGGCGCCTGGTAGACACCGACTTCGCCTTGACGCGTTTCGATCGAGCAAGCAACCAGCTGAGTCGTCAGAAACGCAGCAGCAAGTCGGCTCATGGTTTCGAGCGGGGCGCAGGGCAAATCTTCTTCACGCGATCCGCAAAGGGCGAACCAGGGTGTTGCGTCAGGAAGCGCTCGGCCTCGCCGCGCGCCTGCTCCCCGCGCCCGGACTGACAGAGCGCCATGATGCGCGTGACCTCGCGAGCGCTGGTAAGTTTTCCCGTGGGAAAGGCTGCGGCGTGTTCACGGAGCAGCTGTAACGCACGTTGGGGGTCGTTACCCCGCAGAGCGGCCTGCGCGGCGTTCATCAGTCGCATCTCTTCGTCGATGGTCGACTCGGTCGTCGCCGAGCTCGAGCTCGCCCCGGGGCCTGGTCGTTCGGCCTTCGCGCGGGAAGCTCCACGCGGATCTGCCGGGACTTCAGTATCTGTGACCAACGGCGGCGATTCAGGAGGAGCCTGCAGAGCTGCCGCTGCAGGCTCGGAGCTAGCCGCGACCACTGGCGCAAGACGCGCTGGAGCGGGCGGCGACGGGGCAGGGGACTCGCTTTGCAGTAGGAGCAGGCCGGCGACCGGTACGCCGAGCAAGACGAGCGCGACGCCCAGCTTGCCCAGAGACGACGCCCAGACTCGCTGCAGCACGCCGGCCTCCGCAAGGGCCGCCGTCGTGGGCTGGACGTCGAAGCGTGGAAGGTCCCCGCGCAAGGTTCGCGAGCGAACCACTTCTAGCAGGCGCGCTGACTCGCTTTCCCCAAGCGACTGCGTTGTCTTGTAGCGCGCTAGCAGTAGCTGCGCTTGGGGGCTGGGCGGTTTCATCATGGCACGGTCCCCTGCTGCGCCTGAGCGGTGACGAGACGCTCGAAGCGCTTGCGAGCTTGGCGGAGTCGACCGTAGACCGTGTTCAGGTTCATCTCGAGCGAGGCGGCGATCTCAGGGGCCGTTAGTCCCTCGATGTCCGATAAGTAGAAGACCATGCGTTGGGGTTCCTCGAGCTCATCCAAGAAAGCATTGACGATTCTCTCGGCTTCACGCCGGGCCAAGGTTTCCTCCAAATCGGGAGCGTTGGCGCTTACCACCAGGCCGCGGTGGCGCTCTTCGGTTCGCTTATTGCCTCGATGGTAGTGGCTCGAGATCTGCCTGCTGATGGAGAAAAGCCAAGCACGCATGAGTCCCCGATCTTCGTAGTCGTCCATGCGCCGGTACACCACCAAGAAGACCTCTTGAAGGGCATCGTCCGCATCGGCGCTAGGCACACCAAGACGACGTAGCGAGCGCCACACGAAATCGGCATGCGTAGTAAAGATCTCAGCGATGCGAGCGGCCGCCGGAGTATCGCCGTACGGGAGGGCGTCGATCATCGACAACCCGATCTATGCCCACGGTCGGCTATTTCCGTCTGCTTAGAGCTCAAAATTCATTTCTAGGCCGCCGAGGGCTCGCGACCCGCCTGCTGGCACCACGTACAGTGTATCCAGGTTTCGCATGTGGAAACCTGGCCTTAGCACCGGCAGGACGGCGTCGGCTCCCAGCCAGAGCCCGAGACTTTCGCTGACAGAAAAGCGCAGAGCCGGTCCCACGACTACCGCACCCCACATGCTGCTGTCACGGCTGGTGGTGGCGACGCCAAAGCCCTTGCCGCGCATCACGCCGACCTCGAAGCCGGCGCAAACCGGAAAGCTCCAGCGGCCGGTGCCCGGCGTGAGGCAGGCGCGGGCGGTGGCCGATGCTAGATCCAGCTCAGCTCCGACACTGGGCAGGTTCGCATAGCGCGCTTCACCACCGACATAGTATTGCGCGCCCAGCTCGACGCGGAAAGCGCGGAGCTGCAGGGAAGCATAGAGAGCGGCCCCTGGACTGACGCCCGGCAGCTGACCGAAGCCTGCGCCGCCCATCGCTCGCAGCCCTAGTTTCTGCCTCTTCGATGATTCGACCATCATCATGCCTTGCTGCGCCGGGCGGGCTGGAGGAGCCAAGGGTAGTGACGGCTGCGTGGTCACGGGGTCCGGTGGTTCGACGGCTTCGACGACTGCGAGTGGGTCGCACGCCAGAGCGACCTTGAGCGCCATCGCATCCGCGAGAGCGCGGCACTTCTTGGCCGTGAGCCGCTCCTCCTCCACGTGCTCGCCGACCACGATCACTAGATCGAGCTGCCAATTGCCATGGTCGCTGCGCTGAACTTTTCCACGCGCCGCAATGCTCTTGCCGCGCAGCCTGTCGAGCGGTTGGCCGAGGAGCCGCTCCGCATAACGTTTCACCCCGTCAAGATCGGGGCATTCCGCTGGCGCCTCCCACACGACGTCGACTCGATGGTCCAAGGGGACGCCGTCCACACGCGGCAACCTACGCGATTTCCGTGCGAACACGCGCGAATACTCAAAAGTTCGCGCCCCTCGCACGGAACCGGCCGCCCGTGGGCATGAGGCTGCATGAGAACGGTTTCAAGAGCTCTTGGCCTGGTGGCCCTCGCCACTTTCCTGGGGGCTTGTGGGGAATCGAGTACGAACGGCGGAGCTTTGACGCCTATGTCGCCCGTGGATAGCGGCGGCGGCGGGATGCTGCCAACCGGCGTGGCGGCTTCGGGCGGGATGGGCGGAGCCGCGGCGAGTGGCGGCATGGCCGTGGGCGGCATGGCCGTGGGCGGCTCCAACGGGGGCAGCGCGGGCGCGGTCGCGGTCGTGGATCCGGTGTTCGTCCCGGGCCGCCCGCAGGTACAGGTCCCGAATGGGGAGTGGCCCGGAACGACGATCAACGTCGGTCAGAAGAGCTGCGCCGAGTTCAAGACCGGTGGCGTGGATCTGTGGAAGCAAGGGATTGTGTCCCCAACACTCGGTGACCAGCACCACAATCAACCCTCGATCATCAATGGCTACCTGCTGCTCGCCGGCAACGCGGAGCACTACTTCTGGAACATCACGGACCCGACGGCCCCCACGATGATTTCGACCTTCACGAGCCCCGACCACAAGGGCGAAGCGGAGTCGCACCAGATTTCGTTCGGCCGCAGGGATGACAAGATCTATGCGGTCACGACCTCGGGCAAGGGCGTGGACATCTGGGATATCACGGACGTCACCCAACCCGCGTTGCTAAAGTCGGTTCCGATTGCCGGCATCAATTACGGAGACGTGGCGGGCGGCGTTTGGGGCATGAGCTGGCAGGGTGACACCATCTACATCGGCGCCAATGACACGGGCCTGCATGTCCTGGACGCGACGAAGCCGGCTGAAACGGCGCTAGTGAAGACCTTGACCGTCGGCGACGTAGGCGGCGAGTTCCCGGGCCCGCTATGGGCTATCGGCAATATCTTGGTCATCACGAGCCCGAAGGGTAAGGGCAACGTCGCGACCATGGATATCAGCGACCCGCTGAACCCGATCCTGCTGGATTCGTTTCATCCCAAGACCGCTTACATCGGCGCCTTCTACGGGAGTCACGTTTACCTGCAGTCGCCGGTTCGGGCGTGGGATGTGCTCACCGACCCCACGACCATCGGCATGGCGGAGGCACCGGTGGGCAGCTTGCCCACGCCCGGCAGCGAATACATGAGCTTCCACGACGGTTTCATGTTTCTCGGTCATTTGCGGCCCAATCCTGGCGCGAGCAAGATCCGTGTCTCCGACCCGAGCAACATGAGCGTGGTGTCTCGAATCTGGGGTCGCTGCGACCTGGATCAAAACGACGATCAGTTCACTCTCGCGGTCGGCCCGCTCTTGATCATGGCCGACGACGAGAAGAAGTCGATGGGCAACGTCGGCAGCGTGATCGGCGTTCACGACACCAAGCCGGATACGCTTCCGCCTACCGTCATGGCGATGTTCCCGAAGGACCTTGCCACCGGGCAGGCCTTGACGACCCGGATTGGCTTGTCGCTGTCGGATCATATCGAGATCGCGACCGTAACGGACACGAGCTTCTTCGTGAGGCCGATGGGCGGTCAGCCCATCGCGGGCAGTTTCGGCATGACGACGACCACGCTCAACTTCGATCCATCAGCGCCGCTTGAGCCGGCCACCACGTACGAAGTGGTATTGCGTAAAGACGGCATCACCGATCTCGTCGGTAACGCGATTCCTGCGGATATCATCACCACCTTTACGACTAAGTGAGGCGGCCGAGGTCATCGATGACAGAGCCATGGAGTCTATTGGGCGGAGCGGCCTCGCTCTCTGGATGGAGGGTCGGACCCAGGCTGCTGTTCGCCAGCGTGCTCTTCTGGCTCGCGTGCTTCTCCGCTCACGCCCAGGCCATCACCTTGGACGTTGCGCGACCGCCCGCGGTAACTCTCGGCGAGCCGGTTCAATTTGCTGCTTCGGTGGGAGAGTTGGCCGGCGACACCCAGACTTTTCGCTGGACCTTCGGCGATGGACAACGGATCGAGGACACCCGGGGCCTCAGCGCCGTGGATCACACGTATGCCGCGCCGGGCGTTTACAACGTGCATGTCCTGGTCAAGGATTTGGACGCGGAAGGCGTTACCCTGGGCTACACCGCCTTCACCTTTGCGGTGGTCGTCCACTATCCGCTGCTGAAGACCCCACCCCGCGCGACGACCGATATCGTTTACGATCCGGCTCGAAACCGCGTCTATAACGTCAACCCGGATAACCACACCGTTAGCGCGGTCGACGCGGCGGCGTTGACCAAGGTTACCGAGGTCCCGGTCTATCAAGGTCCGGAAGCCTTGGCGATCGCGCCAGACGGCAAACTCTGGGTCGTACATCGCGAGGACTACGCGGTCGCGATCATCGATTTAGACACCTTCAGCATCGAGCGCGGCTTTCGCCTGCCGTACGCTTCTCAGCCTATGGGACTGGTCATGAGTCCCACCGACGACGCGGCGTACGTCACGCTGATGGCGCTGGGCAAGGTGCTGAAGCTCGACCCACGGACGGGAGACGTCTTGGGGGAGGTCGAGGTCGGCAGCTGGGCGCGCGGCATCGCCGTCTCTCACGACGGTCTGACCATTTACGTGACACGCTTCATCACCACGGGCGAGCAAGGTGAGGTCGTGCAGGTCGACGCGCAGACCATGCAGGTGAGGGGACGCTGGGGCCTCGCGCACGACCCGGGACTGGTCGCGTCGGTGCCGAACAGTGAGCCTGGCGTCAGCGATGGCCCCGACACCGATCGCGCTGGGCGCGGACTCCCTAACTATCTGTTTTCGGTAACGATTTCTCCCGATGGGCGGCAAGCCTGGGTCCCAGCCAAGAAAGACAACATCCTGCGTGGCCTGAAGCGGGACGGGCTGGCGCTCAACGAGGAGAACGCGGTGCGTCCCATGGTCGCGGTGATCGACGTCGCCACCAACACGGAGTTGCCCGAGCGCCGGATGGACGTGGACGACCGCAACCTGCCCACGCACGTCACGTTCAGTCCACAAGGCCACTTGGCGTTCGTGACCCTGACCGGCTCCGACAATGTCGAGGTCCGCAACGCCTACAAGACCCACGTAGAAGGCAACCTGATCACGGGCCTGGCCAGCGCCGGCAAGGCGCCTCGGGGCACGGTGCTGGGTCCGGACGGACGTCTCTTCGTACATGGCTCGTTGTCACGCAGCGTGGTGGTGTTCGATGTCAGTAGCATCCTCGCGGGCGGGGACCTGACTCGGCGACTGCTGGCCGAAATCCCGGTCGTCGAAAGCGAGAGGCTTGCGCCCGAGGTGCTGCTCGGTAAGCAAATCTTTTACGCCTCCGAGAACAAACGCATGTCGCAGGAGGGCTACCTGAGCTGCGCCACCTGTCACTTCGATGGTTTCGAAGACGGCCGCGTCTGGGACTTTACGAGCCGCGGCGAAGGATTTCGAAACACCACGTCACTGCTTGGCAAGCGCGGCACGGGCCATGGCCCCTTGCACTGGAGCGCCAATTTCGACGAGGTCCAGGACTTCGAGCACGATATTCGGGGGCTATTCGGCGGCACCGGCTTCGTGGACGACCCGGTGTTTGCCATGGGGGCGCACGACACACCCTTGGGCGATCCCAATGCAGGCCTCAGCGTGGAGCTGGACGCCTTGGCAGCCTACGTGAGCTCGCTGACTCGGATGAACCGAAGCCCTTTCAGGAACGCCGACGGCAGCAGCACCAGCGAAGCCGTGGCTGGCGAAGCCTTGTTCCAAAAGCTCGGCTGCCAGTTCTGCCACGTGGGAGAAGACTTCACGGATAGCCCACGCAAGGTGCTGCACGATGTCGGCACGTTGAGTGAAACCTCTGGCACCCGCCTGAACGGACCACTCACCGGCCTGGATACGCCGACGCTGCTCGGCTTGTGGGAGACAGCGCCGTACCTGCACGACGGTTCGGCCGCGACGCTGCTGGACGTGCTCACCACTAGGAACCTCGGCGATGCTCACGGCTCTACCAGCGGCCTCAGTGAGGGGGAGCTCGCTCAGTTGGTGCGCTACCTCCTCGAGCTAGATGGCAATCCCAAGCCCAGCCCGTTGCCGTTCGAGCCGGCAGCGCTCGAGCCCGCACCCATCGAGCCCCCGGACGTGGGGACGGAACCTCCCGTCGTCGCGGGACCCGAGGCCGAACCGAGCCTGGACCGCGATGGAAGCGCGCCGGAAGCCGGTGGCTGCGCCTGCCGTCTCGCTCCGTCACGGCGCGGGGATGCGCCGACCGGCTTGCTCCTGCTCGGCGCCGTGCTGTGCCTGACGGGTCGCAAGCGCGGTCGTCACTCTCGTAGTGCGCGCGGCTCGTTGTCACCTAGCAGCGCGAGTTCGACGTCCACGGCGAAGGTTTTCCGGAGCAGCTCAGCCCAGGGGTGATAGTGCGAGCCGGAGGTGCAGGGAGGCTCGGCGCTGCACGCTGAAGCCAAGTCGGGTGCCGTAGTGTCGTCAGTGACTTCGCTCGACTTCAGCTTGGGCACAATGAGCGGCCGCCACTTCGCGGCGGGGGCGAGCACACCGAAGTAGCGCACGGTGTGGAACCGGGGCGCTGGCGCGCGCGGACGTCAAGGGTAGACCATTTTTCAGACCGGACGGGAGATCAGCGCGGCCCCCACGTGCATTGCGGCTGAGCCGTGGGGCACTCGCGCTTGGTTCCGAAGTACGTCTGGTAGGACTCGCCATCGGCGCCTAGGAGGGTGACGAGCTGCATGCTGGGTCCGGCCATTTCAGGCGCGCCTGCAGGCACGTAATAGCCGGCTGGTAAGAACGCACCGTCCTTCATCTCGGCAATGCTGCTCTCGGGAAGTCCCGCCATGCTCCCTCCGAGTAGCTTGGCATTGCTGACCGTTATGTCGGACATCTCGGGCCGGGCGATGTCATTGTCGCTGAGCACACCGCCTTTGAAACCAATGAAAACAGGGCTTTCGAGCTGAAGTGCTGCTCCGTACTGTACCAAGATCGCGGAGCTGGTGTTCCGCGCAGGCTTACCGGGCGTCGTTGCGAGGAACAGCGTGTTCGTCATGGTCACGACGTGGTCCACGGCTTCCGCGGTGACGGAGGGCCCGGCCGCACCGGCCAAGATCATGTCTCGGTACCGCTGCGTGACCTCGGTCGGCCAAACGTTGATGGCATTTTCGAAGAAAGTCGAGGTCGCGAACTCGAGCGCGGGGCTGGTTCCGGATTCCGACTCCGCCGGTTGGGCGAGCAATCCGGATTCGCGCACGAAATCGGCTCCGGTGCCGCGCGAGGCGGCAGAGTGTCCGACGTTGTTCTCGAAAACGGTCGGGCCGTCCGTCGTGGCATCGTACCAGAAGCCGGAGGCGGTACTGCCGGCCGCCGCGTTACCGATGAAGGTGTTGCGTGCTGCGCGGATCCAGAAGTTCGAAACTTGGTTGTCGTTCTGAGTCTTCAGAGTATCGGCCGTGAAAAGACCGAGCCGGTTCTTGATTGCGAGGTTGTTCTTCAGCGTATTGTCGACGGTATCGGGAGTTTCGATGATGTAGTTGTGGCCCTGGCTGTCGAAGACGATATTGTTCTCGACCAGTGCTTGCTGCGTCGCGTGTACCACGATGCCGCGCTGATACGAGACGTTCACTACCGAGTTCTTGATGTACTGGCCCGGCGCCTGCCCAACGACGTGCCAGTGGAACGGGTAGCGGGCGAGGTGATCGAATTGCCCCATGCGACGGAGCTCGACACCATCGACGTACGCTTCGCCACCGGACATGATCATGATGTGACCGCCGAACTGCGCGGCTTCTGAGTCCGTGTCTCCTTGGATGACGATGTTGCGATTCAGGCGCCCGACCTCGGCGCGCGTGTCCACGTTGCGACCTTCGATGGTTTCGACGGTACCGGTGCGCGCGACCTTCATGCCCTCGGCCAACGTCAGCACCTTGCCGTTAACAGCGGTGACGGCATGAACCTCGGCTTCGTCCGGCTCGAGGCCGTCCGAGGCGATCACGATCGAGTCACCAGCCTGCCAGCCTGCCGCGTCGTCCACCTGGACGGACGTGGCGCCCACTGCAACCGGGGCGCTCAGCTTGGTCCAAGAAGTGACTCCGGCTGGCCCGTGTAGATCCAGCCTACCGCCCCCCATCGCGGCGATGAACTTGGTGCCCATGCCCGAGACGTCTTCCGTGGGGTCGCTACCCTTGAGCGTGATCGTCGCATGCTTCGTGAAGGGGTTGGCTTCCGAGCCGATGCCCAGCCGCCCTTTGCCGTGAATCATGATCGAATGCGCGCAGAGCTCCAGATCCCGATTGGCGAAGCCGAGCTCGCCTTCGAGCGTCAAATGCCGCACGCAAGCGTTCTGATCCAGCACGACCATCTTGCCGGATGGAATCGTGAGATCGCTGTTCGCGTCGGGCAGTTTACCTCCCCAGGTCGCCGGATCCGACCAGCGCTCGCCCTGGATGACCTCCCCCGGGCCGCTCACGGATCCGACCGGGCTAGGCGCGCTCGGCGAACCGGCGCTGCCGTTACCGGGATTCATCGAGGTCGGGCCTTGAAAACCCGGACCGCTGTCGACCGCACCCGCGCCACCCTTATCCGAACAAGCAGCAAGAAGGAGTAAGCCAAAGCCCAAACCGTGTCCGAGGTATGCCCGCATTGTCGAATCCTTCCGTAAACACATCGAGGCCGCCGTCATCGGGACCCTTTGGGAACACGGACTTCGCAGCACCGCCAAACGGATCGGCTTTCGACAACCACCGCGGGCAACGCGCGCTGCGAGTGTAAAAGTGCGGTGCGGCCAGATTCGCCGGGGCCTGCTTCCGTAAGGGCGGCCGCCAGCTGGCGGCCTGGACCAGCCTCCATCACCAGACGTCGCCAGGCTGCAGTGTGGGGCGTCCAGCGATGGGAGCAGCACTCGACCTTCGAGCAAGAACGCTTTCGCAGGCGCTGTGTGCATCTCGCAATCTCAAGGGGTCTGCACGAGCAGCCATGCGCCAACCCGCAACACTCGATCGCCGCCTTTGGAATGGCGCTGGTCGACACTGAAACGTCGCCACGTCGGGAGGTCGCGGGGTGGTTCGAAAAGATGAGCCGCTTCGGTCGTCTCGATAGTCCCTGGGTCGAGGCCAACCGTCATGCTCCGACCCAACAATTTGCGCTTCTTTAGCTGCGTGGGCGCCGCGTTGACGGCCATAGCACTGCTCCAGGCAGCGTGCGGTTCTGGGGGGGACGGGGGACCGGGCGGCAGTGGGGGCGGGGCGCGCGATGGTTCGGCCGGCTCGAGCGCGGCCGGACCTGGCGGGGTCGCTGGGGCGGCCAGCGGTAGCGGAGGGGCGGCGCAGCCCTAGCGGCCGTTCAAGGAGGTCGGCTTCAACATCGTCGCCAACAACGTGTTCGAGGGCATGGGCATGAACGCGATCGCCTCGATCGGTAGCTCAGGCAATACAATCTACGGCAACCGGTTCGCCAGGAACGTACGTTTTCTGCAGCCCAGCTCGGCAGAAGACGCCGTGATCAAGGTGCACATGCAACAGGGCCTGCTGATCGAGCCGCGAACGCGCCCCGCGGCTGCGAAAGTGATCTGGGGTACTTCCGCGGCACCATGGGTTCGGACATCGACGTACACAGCGAAGAGCGCTCTGCAGCGAGCGGGTCGTACACCGCACGTACGCTGACGCTCGAACTCGGCGTCGAGCCCGCGTTGCCAGGCGCGCCAGCCAAGAAGGGCGCCCTACTGGACTTCAATGGCCAGACCATCGCCGGCGCCGTGAAGGCTGGACCCTTTCAAGACCTCGGCGCAGCTGCCACCACGTACACCTTTTGGAACGACGCGGCGTTGCCGGCACTCCCCGCACTGCCGGAACCGCCGACTGCAGTCTCGGTCGGCAAGTTGTCCGACGTTCGTACGCGTGTGGCGTGGACCAACGCCTCACTGGACGCGAGCTACGTCGAGGTGGAGCGCCGCGTGGACGGCGGGCCGTGGAAGTTCTGGGGCTATATCACGACGACGCAGGACTTTTTCGAGGACTACGAGCTCGCTCCGAGCAGCAACTACGAATACCGCGTAGCAGCGCGAAACGCTGCCGGACTCTCGAGCTGGGTGGAAGCCGCTCCCAGCGCCGCGCCGCCGGCCGCCGTCGAAGGGGACTGCAAGTGGCAGGGTCAGTGAGCCCTCGCGCAGTCGACGGCCAGGCGCTGCTGCTCCGCAGACACTAGCGGTGCACCACCAACGCGGCGAACATGCTGACGGCAATCGTCGAGCCACAAACGAGCGAATTGCCAATCGTCGTGCGCTTCAAGCCACCGAAGAAAGCAACCAGAGCAACAGCGCCCGCCGCGAGACCAATGGCGCTGACCGCGGGAACAGCTCGCCTATTCGGCGAGCGGCTGCACGTAGATGTTGCGGTAGCGCACCGCGTGGGCGTGGTCCTGGAACATGATGCGACCAGGTTCCGGGCCTTCGTCGTCCCCGCCTCCGGTGGCCTTCGTCAGCTCGAGATCCTGATGGACCACGGTGCCGTTCCAAATCACCGTGACGCGCGCGTTTTCGGTTTTCGCTTCGCCGCTCCAGCGCGCTTGCCGGAAAGTGATGTCGTAGGTTTGCCACGTCTCGGCAGGCAGCGCGGCGTTGGAAGCGGCGTTGGCAATCGTATAGAACGCGCCGCAGTCATTGGTGTCTTCGAGCGGATGATTGAAAGAGTCGAGCACTTGAAGCTCGTAACGGGATTGCAGGTACACCCCGCTGTTGCCGCGGTTCTGTTCCTCGTTCGTGCTCGGCGTGCTGGGGATCCAGAACTCCACGTGCAGCCGCATGTCACCAAACATTTCCGTCGAACGCAGGTGGCCGCCTCCCGGCAGCACCTCGATCGTGCCGTCCACGAGGGTCCACGGAAAAGGGTCTTCGAACACCTTCTCCAAGTCGGCAATGGTGCCGGTGCCGTCGAACAGCACGGTCTTGGGTCCCGAATCGCCGCCCGCTGAGCTGCTGCTGCCAGAAGCGCCGGCCACACCGCTCCCCCCGAGGCCCCCCTGGTTGGCTCCGCCTGCGCCGCCTCCCGCGCTGCCGGCCCCGCCTGCGTCGAGCCCACTGCCGCTCATCCCCAGCGCCCCAGCATTGCCGGCGCCGGCGCCCCCGCCAGGGTTACCCGCCGCCGCTCCGCCGCCGCCAGCCGTTCCGGCAGCGCCCGAGCTCGGGCCAGGCTCGCTGCCGCAACCTGCGAGGTGCAGCGATAACAGCGAGAAAACGGCGTGTTTCACGCGAAGAGTAAGGGCCATAGGCTGAATCCAATACTAGCCAGGCCTGATCGACCTCGCGCTACCTACGGACTACCAAGGGGCAACATTCGGATCAGGAAAATGCCCGAGCCGCCTCACTCGTCCCTTTGACATGCCTGAAAGCGGCGTTCGCTAGGCCGTGAGATTGGTGAGCGCGCCCACCCGGCGTGTACACGCAGAGGAAGCGTTTAGCGTCGCCTGCTTGCTGCGCGTGCGCCACCTGCTGCTCCCCCATGATTTCGAGCCAGGGAGTGCGATGGCAATGCTGCCGGCGCCGCGCAGCACGGTCCTGCGATGAAGTCGAAACTTTCCCATGAGGAACCCGTTCAAAGATTGTCGTCGTCGCCGCCGCCCGGCCCGCCAGCGGTGCCGCCGGTGCCGCCGGTGCCCTGCTGACAAGCCCAGGTCTCTCCCTGGCCAGCACAAGTGCAGCTCAGGCCCTCGTAGGGGCAAGAGAGGGCAGTCGCGCCAGGGCAGTCCTCGCCGGCGTCAGGCTCGTCGACCGGGCAGCCGCCGGCGTTTCCGGCAGCGCACTCCCAGGTTCCGTTCGCTTCACCCTCTTCGGCGGCACATGCGCAAGCAGTGCCGGCGTAGCTGCACGATTGGGGACCGGCGGCGCTGCAGGTGCTTTCGCTCGTTGGCTGCGTTGCGGGGCAGCCCGCGCCGGGACCGCCGCCCGTTCCGCCCGTTCCGCCCGTTCCGCCCATTCCGCTGGGCGTGCCGCCGGTGCCGCCGGTGCCTCCTTTACCGCCTGCGCCACTGACCGAGCCCCCGCCACCGGGTACGCCCGTGAACGAGCCACCTTGACCGCCCTTGGCGGGTCCGACACCAAAAGTACCTGCGCTGCTGGTTCCCCCAGGGGAGGCCGTCGTGCCGCCAGTGCCAGCAACGGAGCTTGTCCCACCGTTGGCTTGGTCAATGCCGCCTGCCGGATCAGAGCCGCAAGCGAAAGCCGAACACACCAAGACGTAGCCGAATACACCGAGACTGCTTGCTGACTTCATTGATTCTCCTACTGGCCCATAGAGGCTGTGACAGCGCGCGCCAACGACTCGTGCGGCTCAAAACGAGGGGCACTTCGTTGCTGGCGATTGCTCTGCCCCACGGTAGGTTCGCGTCTCGAGAGTGGGTCAGGTTTCGGCGAGCCCCGCGCCGCCCATTTTGCTGAACCGAATTCTGAGCGTCAGCGATCGGTTCTTGATGAGAACCTTAGCAGCCGTAGTGTCGTGTTTTGTCTGCTTGACGGCTGCTCCCCACTTGACCGCTCAAGAGCTGTCCTCGACCGGAGAGGACTGCAGCCAAAACGGCATGGCCTGCCGCTATTGGGTCCCCGAGGGCTACGACAGTGCTCAGAAGTACCCACTGGTGATCTACCTGCACGGCGCAGGCCAGCGGGGTAACGACAACAAGGGTCACGTCGACGACTGGGCGGACCTGCTGAAGGCAGTGCTCTCGCCCGAAAACCGCCTGAAATTTCCGGCCTTCGTGATGGCGCCGCAGTGCCCAGCGACAGGTGAAGCGCAGTGGGTGGATTGGCCGTGGGAGAACGGCTCCTACGACATCAATCAGGTCGCTGAAAGCGCCTCGCTCAAGGAAACCCGCTCGATGCTCGGCGCGCTGCAAGCGAAGCACCAAGTGGACCCGGACCGGATTTACGTGATCGGTTTCTCGATGGGTGGCTTCGGCACGTGGGACATGATCTCCCGAACGCCGGAGCTGTTCGCTGCGGGCGCACCTACCGACGGCGGAGGCTCACCGCAGGCCGCGACGAAGCTTCAGAACATGGCCGTTTGGTCGTTTCACAACGCCGACGACGGCTCCGTGCCGGTGTCGAGCGATCGGGAAATGTTCGCCGCCCTGGCCGCCGCCGGCAGTCGCCCCATCTACACCGAAGGTTCAGGCGGACACAGCGCCAATGGACGGGCCGCAGGCGACCCCGCTTTCTTCAATTGGCTCTTCGCTCAGCGCCGTGGTGTTCCGGGAGCTCCCAGCGAGCGGTTGGCATTCTCGCCGGCAGGAGGCCATTTTCATGCTGCCACTTCGCTGACGGTTTCGGCCGACCCCGCCACCTCAAACGTCAAGTACACGCTGGACCTGACATTGCCTTCGTCCGCAAGTGGCGTTCCCTACACGGGACCGGTCAACATAGAACAAAGCGCGATCGTCACGGCCGTTTCTACGACCCTGGATGACGACACGGGAGAGGTGCACGTCTTTCACGCGGCCCCGTTTCAAGTCGGAGACGGCGCACTTCCGGGAGGAACGGTGCTGGTGCCAAGCGGCCCCGCTCCGACGCCCGTAGTCATGCCGACCGGTCCCGGTGGCTCGGGTGGTTCGGGCAGCTCCGGCCTTGCCGGGAACGCTACGCTTCCGACAGCGCCTGGGTCGGCTGGCGCAGCGCAAGCTCCCACACAGGGCGCTGGCGGCGCGTCCTCGCCTTCAGCTCCCATGAATTTCGGCGCTGGAAGCGACGATGACAGTGGCTGTTCAATTGGCGCCACAAGTCGCTCCGGCGGCCACGGCG
>JAYUYU010000083.1:0-17743 GCA_043752365.1 Myxococcales bacterium
CGCTCCGCCGCGCGCCCAGAGTTGGTCCTGGACGAAAGTGCGCGATTCCGTAACCAGGTCGCGCTTGAGGGCTTCATCGAAGGCCGGGTCCGCCTTCGACTTGCTCAAGACCTGCGGCGCGCCAAACCAGTCAAGGACCACGCGCGTCAGGTTGCGTTGCACTTCCGGTAGTGCGAGCAGGCGATCCACCTGAGTCGCCAGGCCGCCTGGTCCCAAAAGCTCGCCACTTTCGGCGGCGGAAAGCAGCGCCGCGTCGGGCGCCGAATCGAGCAACAAGAACGAGAGCTCGGATGCGACTTCGTACGCGCCAAGATCCGCGCGGCCCGGCTCGACCATGCTCCCAAACTCCGTCCGATACGCGAAGGAAGGAGCGTTGAGCATCGCCTCGATCACGAGGCGGAGACCGGCTTCGTGACCCTCGGGTATCCCCGCTTGGTAAACCGCCTGCAGGTCGGCTACCTCGAGCTCGCTGACCGGGCGCCGAAACGCTCGAGGCGCCAAGGCGCGGATGAAACGGATCGCGCAGTCCGGTTGACCTTCGCCTGGCGTGCAGCTCGCCAGTGTGGCGATGTCGACCGAGGCGGCTACGCTTTCGGCCCCAGTCGCGTAGCTGAAGGCAAGCGCGTCGGAGACCGTTTCGGTGTCAGCGCTATAAAATGAGAACGCCGACTGGCCGCCGCCCGTCACCAGGGGTCCCACCGTCAAGCCCAAGAGATCGCGTACCGCGTTCGAGTACTGGGCATTGGACAATCGCCACAATCGCTGCGGAACCGGCGACGGCTCGGCGCAGAGCGGTTCTGGCACGTTCGGTAGCTGGTTCGGGTTCTGGGGCGCGACGTAGGCGGGTGTCGCAACCCCCGTGGGGGTGGAACAACCGAACGCCAGTAGCAGCAAGCAACTGCTCGCGGGAAGCGCACGCAAGCCGTGGGAGCTCAATCGCAACATGGTTCACCTCAGATCGGGTCAGCCCTGAACGTTTATGCGTGTAAAACAGTGGGGCCTTTGTTTACACGTGTCAACGTAGATCTCGCGACTAGAACCAACGCCGGCGAGGTGTTCGGCGTTGCGAATGCCGAGGCGGCTTCCCACCATGCTCGATCGCGATGCACGCGATGACGAGATCGAAGTCGCTCTTCCTGCGACCACGCCGCTCGACGGCCGCACGAACGGCGGCGTATCGCTCTACCAGCGAAAGATTCATCGGGAGGACGGGAAACGCTGGGTGATGACCTCGACGCGCTTCCGGTTCTCCTCTCGACGAGCCGACTTTCGGCGCCGAACAGCAGCGCTGTTCCGTCGCCCCGCCCGCCCGCTGGATTGGCGGGGCTTGAAGGCGCGCCATTCCGTGGCGGCTGAGCGCGCCGTTCCGTCGCCCCGCCCGCCCGCTGGCTGATCTCACGCGCCGAACGCCGCCGCCGCCCACGGACGACGAGCTCGACTTGATCGAAGCTATGATGCTGCGCGAGCAAGGTCTCGAAGGACGGCGCCGGTCGCGCAGGCGGTGACGCGAACAGGTTAGTGCGCGAGTGTTCGCGGGTCAGCGTGTACGCTGGAAGCTGTACGCAGGCCGGCGAGGCCACCCCACGTACCCAGCGCTGGTGAAGGTCGACGAGGGTTGACCGTCGAGGTGCAAGCGGTAGAGGCCGGGCCTCCTCCTGCGCCATTGGTGGCAGATCACGTTCGCCGGCCGCGCCCACGAGCTGCTCCTGAGTCCGACCAATCCTCAACGACGAGCCCCCCGATCGCGCCGTCCTTCAGCGCCGCGTCGTTGGTCACCAGCACCGCACCCTGAGGCCGGGTCTTTTTTCTTTTTGTCGCAACGAGCCTCACGGACGTTTGGGGCTGGGGCGTACGCGGCGCTCTTCCTCAACGCCAGCGGCAACAGCCAGAACGCCTGGCACAGCATCACCAACTCCGGTGAGCGCTCCTTCGCGAACGTGATGGCAGCAGCAGCAGGCGCCCGCTGCGCGCAGCAAAGCTCACGGCCTGGCTCGAAGACGGCGTGGCCCCCGACCAGCTCGCCGCCCATTCGTCGCGAGACTAGGAAGAGTAAACGCCATCCGGCGCACCTGGGCGCGATCAGTTGCCGTTGACGACGCCGCGGTCGCATACGAGGCGCCGATCTCACAAGCGCGGCCAATCAGCGTTAACCGAGAGAAATTTTGCGCCGCGCGGGGATCGAACGCGCTCCGTTCCGTAGCGCCGCTGGCGACGTACCACGCTACGTCGGAAGGTCGCGCGTAGTTTTCACTTGCGGAGGCGACTTCGATCCGGTACCGGTCCCATAGCGTCACCCTAACGCCGGGTGGGGATCACAAAGGAAGGGCGTGGGATATGGACTTTCAACGGCTGCAAGTCTTCTGGACTGTGGGAATGGGCGCAATTGTGCTTGGCTGTGGCGCAGCGGATGGGTCGGCGGAGGCAGTGGGCACCAGCGACGAATCGCTGTTCGGCTGCGTGTCGGAATCGCGCGTCGCACCGTTCGTGCAAGCGTCGGCTCGAATAGATCTCACGACGAGCCCTACGACGTCGGTCCTTTGCTCCGGGACACTGGTTGCACCCGATCAGGTACTAACGGCTAGGCATTGCCTGTGCAAATCGCAAACCGGTACGGTGACGTTCGCGGGTAACGACGGCAATGTTCAACCGGGGGCTCGCCAGTGGCCAATCATCGGTTGGGACCGTCCCGATAACGCCTTCAACTGCGTCGATGACCCAGATGACTGGGCCACACTGAGTGAAAACGATCCATCTTTTCACCAGCCGTTCGATGTCGCGCTGCTGACGATCGGACCAGATTCATTGGGAACGCTGCCGCCAATCGCGCCGAGCCCCATGTTTTTGGCGGATCCAGGCATCGGGTTCAGCAACAACAGCCTGGTTCGCGAGGTCTGGAGCGTGGGATACGGCAACAATGCCCCCGCACCATGGGTGGACGGACAAGATCAATGCCCCGGCTGCTTCGTTCGCCGCAGCGGTCCGGTTGGCAACGTGCACTACGGCGCGGACTCCTGCGCCTACGCCGGCCCCCTCCCGCTGGAGGCGGATTGCTACGAATCGCCGCTCATCTACGCTGAGTCGATCAGCGAGGGCAATTGGTCGGAACCCTCCAAGGGAGACTCCGGCGGAGGTTTGTTCTTCAATGTGGATCTCGCCTGCACCAACTCGAACCAAGGCACCAGCGCGACTGGGTTGTTGGCGGGTGTGCTGTCCGCGTGGCACGAAGCGGAGGACACCCGCTCGCGCTGGGCGCCGCTGGTCCACTCCGGGAAGTTCGTCTGTGATCGGCTCCACGTGCCGGCGGTGCGCACCCCGGCTCAGCAGCGATCGGACGCTATTAGCGCACTTGGCACCATAAGTCTCAATGACCGCTCCCGTGTGCTAGCCGAGCCTACTGGATTCATCGGAGCGACCGTGTCGGCTGGTGGCAAGGTCAACGTTGGCGCCGACGCGCTCGTGGGCGCCGTCAACGCCAATAGTGATGTTTGGCTCCGGGAACGCGCCACCATACAAAACGGCGTACGTGCGACCGGCAACATCACGACGCAAAACGGCGTCACGACGGGCAGCCGTAAGGAGGGCTCGTGCACGAAGTTCGATGCCTTCTCGATAACGGCGCCGTTCGGTGCCGGCACGCGGAATAGGACCGTCGAAAACGTTCGAGCTCCGGCGCTCGCTGACTATCCAATCGCTCCGAGCGACGACGTGCGCGACCTGACGGTACGCGCACGCGTTCGTCTCATCTTCCAGCCAGGCTTGTACGTGTTTCGCAATATCGACATCGAGCAGGGCGCAGTCTTGAAGATTCCCGCCGATACCTGGATCTTCGTCACTGGGACGGGGGACCAGCGCATTCGTGGTGATATCGATGCAGACGCAGCCAAGCTGTTCTGGGGCTTCCCCAACGCGGCTTCGGTCTTGCTCGGAGGTGAATGGCGTGGTGCAATGGTCGCGCCGAAAGCGTCGGTAGTGGGTGACATGCGCGACCAGGCCATGCTTTCCGGAAACTTCTTCGTCAACCACTTCACCTTGCACCAGGGGAGGTGGCTCTTTGCCGTACCGTTCTTGGGCTCGTGGGTGCCCACGTGTTCGCCGGATCGGCAGACCTGTTCATGACGGGCCGGGGCCGCAGCTCAGCCGTGCTCGGTTGCGGCCTCTCCGTCTTGATGCTCACCGGATGCAGTGACGAGAAGCAGGGGTGCGCAGCTGCGTGTGAGCGCGTCGCCAGCTTCACCTACCCAACCCCCCGAGCTGGTCAGACCTTTGCGATCGCGTTGAGCCCCGGCGGTGCGACGATTCGTTGCGATCTCGCGGAATCGGGCGAGGCAGACTGCGCGCCAAACGTGGGTGGTTATCATCTCGCGTTTGGTGCCGATGGCCTGCGTTCTATCACGTGGGCCTATCCAGCAAAGGGCCTGCTTCACGTCGAGGTAACGATTGATGGTGACCTGGTCACGAGCCAAGACTTCGATTACGAGCCGGGCGGCAATGGAGATGCCTGCAGCGGCGGATGCGCGCCGGACCCCAAGTTCGAACTTGAATGAGCGCAGGAATGATGCCCGGGGCTCGATCTGCGCTCTTGGCTTCGGGCTCACCCTAGCGGTGCTCGCGTGTGGCTCGAGTAAAACCCCGCCACGCCCCGAAGAGCAGGCTGGCGACGGAACGGCCGGAAATTCGGCCGAACTGGGCGGGGCGGGCAATGTCGTGGCTGGTGCTTCAGGCGGCACGGCCGCAGGCACTGCCGGCTCCAGCCCCGGCGGCGGTGGCAGCCCGGGCATGCAGCCCAACACTTGCCCGGAGCTCATGGATCCTCAGGACAACTGCCCGAAAGGGGCGAGCGCTCCAGGCGCTGCGTGCACGAGTGTCGCCATTTGTGACTACGACGTCTGCGATGACGGCTGCGTGAGGACGCTCGTTTGCGAGCAGAACCGTAGCGAGTGGACCGGCGCGATCAATCTATGTGGCGGCTCGTGTGAGCGTGTCGTAGCGGAAAAGGATCCTTGGCAACGGACACGAACCCTGAGTTTCGTGGAACTCGATGGCAGCTGCGGTAAGTTGGGCGGGCTCGAGCTGGATCCAATAGCGAATAAGCTCGGCGCGCTGTCCTGTGTCGTGCAAATGGACGAGCACAACGGTTGCGTGTTTCATCGCGCGTTCGACTGCTCGCTCGAGGAAACGCAATTGAAGCTGGACCTGCGGGTCACCCATCGGGAAGGTCGCGGTTATCGCGGGGAAGCCAAGGTTAGGGTCAGCGGCTCCGCATCTCCCTGCACGTCGGAGTACTTGGTCGCGCTCTGATTGGCTGATCACGATCACCGACCGGGGTCGTTCTCATTTCGATCCCTCGTAGCGCCGCCAAGTGGAGTAAACCCGCGGCGATCGTCGGCGGTTCCTGTTGCATCTAGCTACGCCCTGCCCACGCTGCGGCCTAGCGGTGAGGCTGTTCATCCCGCCATGAAAAGTGACTGAGTATTGCTAAAGCCCTACTAAGTCACGCTGCGCATGCGTGGGGCGCCCGGTAGCGGTTTCGGCCAACACGAACGGCGATGAAACGTGAAAGAGCTCGGCTGCGGCCGGCGCCGGGTACACGGCGACGTCGCCAGGCACGACTTCGTAAAACAGAGGCCCAGCGCCGCCAAAGAAAACGCCGGTCGCAACACGGCCCGTGCAGTTGATGACCGCCAGCGCCGAGTCTCGGGCCAGCAGCACGCGACGCGCCTCCCGGCACTCGGGCTCCCCCGCGCGACGCCGTGGCGTCTCCGCAGACAGGGTCCGAGCCGCACCTGCCCGACGCAGCTGATAGTGAAATATCTTCCGCGGGAGCAAGGGGCGGGCTTCGCCGGCGCGGGCCGTTGCCTCCAGGTCGCGTCCGTCGCGCAGCACGATCACGAGGTCGTTGACGTCGGTCGTCAGCTGTCGGAGCTCGACTGGAAAGATGGCGCGTGAGCCGGCTGCTACGTGCCACTCGGCGACCGGGGCGTAATTCAAAAAAGCGCGCGCCCGAACGCCAGTCGTGGCGTCCAGGTTTTCCACCAGTAGGCGCCCACTGAACTGACTGGCTCGCCCGAGGTAGAAAACCGCTGCATCTCGGCCGGAAAAATACTGTTTCGAGCCGACCAACGCGACCAGCTGCCCGCCGCCTTGTGCGCGAAACTGCAGCGCGGCGGCGTCGATCTCGTGCCACGCAAACTCCTCGTGGCTCAGGCGAAGCAGGAGCGGCCAGGGCACGCCCGGATACCGCGACGCGACAAGAGCCGAGAGCCCGAGGGCTCCGAGCACGAACGCAAGAGCGATGCGTACCCGAAGCCCCACGCGGCATGTCACTACCCTCAGGTCTCCCACGGCACGTGCCAAGCAGGCTGCACCGAACCCCAGTCGAGCTCCGGGCGTAGGCCATTGGACGAGGTGAGTCGCCACTTAAAACCGGCGTGGTCGACCGCGTGAAGCGCGTACACGCCTTCGTAGCAGCCCACCGTAAAGTTCGGCGTTAGCGTAGTCGGACCGGCTCCTGGCCCGACCTGGTAGGTGATGACGCCGCCGAAGCACATCTCGCGCTCAGAGACGTAGTCGTCGTTCGAGGTGTGGTCTTCCCCTTCGGACATTGCGTAGCTGGTATTGCGAAGCGTCGGAAACGCGTCGCGGTCTGGGTTGCCGAAGTAGTAAACTTGCACCGCGATTTTCGTGGCGTCGGTGTCGTACCAGCCGGTAAATCCGAAGCGTCTGCGATGTTTCTTGAACTGAGTCAGCGCTCCGGCTTGCTTGTAAGCCAGGAAGTTGTCGACGAACGACTCGCCTCGCGTCTTGTACACGCCGCCCTGGTTCTCTTGCACTTCGGACGGCGGATGGCTGCTCAGCGCCTGGCTCGTGGAGCCGAGCCCCTCGTTCAGGTCGCTCGCCGAGTCGGCGGGCTGGCGCTCGCGGAAAGTCGAAAGCACCAGCTGGTCGGAGAGCACGACCTGATCTTTGAGCCAAGTTTTCCCCAGCCGCGCCAGCAAAAAGAGCTGCAGGCGGTCGACGTGCTCGCTCGCCTTCTCGAAGCGGGCCAGGGCGGCCTTGCGCTGGCTCGGGTCTTTGAATTCCTCCACGAGCTGCGTGATGCGTGCGCCCAGCGCGGCAGCATCGTCGACGTGAGTTTGCTTGTCACCCATCGCCGAGCTGAGCTCAGCTTGCACCGCGTCGCGCTCAGCTGACGTGTCAGCGTCGGGCGCACCAGCGTCGCCGCCGCTGCAAGCGGTCAACGCCAGCGCGCACAGCGCAAATTTTGCGACATTTTTCGGTTTCATCGATGTCCTTTCGCGAACGGAGCTCAGAGCGCAAAATCTTGCGCCCAGTCGTAGTCTCTCCAAAAGCTTCGCGACCAGCCGCTCGCCGTGGCCGCAGTATTGGGCGTCTGATTCGGCAGACGCAGGAAATTGCCAACGTTGTCGTTCTCCACGAACTGGATCCATTTGGTGCTCCAGGCATCGATCTTTCGCTCGGTCTGCTGGCGGAAGGTCCACTTCTGATCCTTGTCGTTCGAGCAATCTTGAATGAGAAGCACGCCGCTCGGACCGTCGTGATCGATGCCGACGCAATGGCCCGTGTTCGTCACGAGCCGACGCTGATCGTCGTAGGTGAAGTAGAAGTCTGCCTCGGTGCCGCACTTCTGGCCGACCAGGTTGCCGTTGATCGGCGTGACCGACCATGATGCTCGCAAGCAAATTTCGGCGCGACGAGCCTTGATTTTAAAGGGTTTACTGAGCGCCTGTGATGCGTCGCCGACGACCTCATTTGCGGCAACCTCGTCAGCCATGTCCCCTGCGTCCATCGCGCAGCCGGTCGTCGCCGAAAGCAACGCGCACACTGATACCGCCACCCATTTCACAATTTGCATTTGCCCAACTCCTCTTTCGAACTTGATTCGCTACCCAATCGAAACCGAACGTCGAGAGCCGAGCCGTTGCTCAGTTCCTCTTCGTTCGTTCAATCAACCCCGCAGCACCACGCGGTGCGCACAAATTGACGGGCAACCAACAAGTCCCCCGCGTCACCGACGCGGCTGCGACAATTCGACCCACACTTTCAGGCCTCGGCTATCTCATCGCCGGGCAGTCGGCCGCACGCCTTCTGACGGACAGCGGCAGGCCTGCAAGAAGGGCCACTTCTTCACCGCCGTCGTCGACTACGGCCACGTACCTACTTCGTGTACGCTGGACACAGGAATCACGTCGGGCGGACGCGGCTTAAGGCGGAGTGCAGATGGACGGAAGGGCCGGTGAGAAGACGCTCAGGTCCATGCAGCCCCAATCGGCCGGGCAGATAGTCGTATCCTCCAAGCAGCCTTTTCGCGTGCAAGAGCCGCTGGTGGCCGACGGTTGGATGGCACACCAATCGGTGGGGCTCGGACATTCACTGGTGTCGGAGCAGGTCATTCCGAAACCGGTAGCCGGCTCGTTACTTGGTGCGCCGCCTTCCGCCATCGGGTCAGGCATGGCCGGCGGAGTCTTGCAAAACTCCCCGTTGTTGATCTGGCCTGGATCGCACTCGACATCGCTGCAGCCGGCGAGCGCAGCGAACAGGACTGACAAGAGCCAGAGCGGACCGAGTTTCATAAGAATTTCCCCAAGTCAAACAAGGGTTCGTTGCGCGCAGCCGCGACCTGCCCGTTCCTGACCCGAGCGATGACACGTACGTCGGAAGTCGCGAGCGATGCAGGCACGTAGCCTATCGAGTTCGGCGTGTGAGCGACCACGTTGAGCAGCAGTTTCGGCTCCGGCACGTTGCGCGGCGGCGGAGCGCCACCCCGCACCTTTCGGTCGATCCAGTATTGTCCGACCTGGGTGGGATTGAAGCGCAAGACCACGCCATCGAAGAGCGTGCGCTCGGTAGTCTTGGGCGGCAGGTTGAAGACCACGATCTTGGTCGAGCCCGACCAATGCTTCCGACGTGTCGTGAAGATGGCCTCGAGCTCATCGCGCGACAGGTGAACAATGTCACTAGTGCGATGGACGATGACGACGAGCTCATCTGTCCCTGCCCGGGCGTCGGCAGGGGGCAGCATCAGGGTAGGAGTTACGAGCATCAGGTTACGCCGCGTGATTCGCATGGTTCTGCTCGCCCCCGTTAAAATGCCAAGACCAGCCGCGTGGCTAGCGTGGTGCTGTCTTCCACGCTGTGGTCATGGCCGCGGGCCTCGAAGTCGAAGAGTTCGACGCGCGCCACCTGGGTCTTGAGCTGAGCCAGCGAGGAAAGCGGGCGGTATGTCAGCGTACCGGGCCGGCACCCGGACGTGCCGGAGGTCCGCTGCCCAACGGAGCCTAGAGAGCGAAGCGGGTGCAAAGAACTGCATAAAACGGCTGCAATTGCGGGGCGCGCTGCAGGGCCAAGGGCGGGCGCGGAGCTGGCATCAATGTTGCGATGCCGGATTCCCATGCTGGCCCGATCCCCAAGAAGTCCGATGAGAAAGCCCTTGAGCCGACGGACGCTGCTGCGCGGGGGCGGTATCGCTCTGGCGCTTCCGTTGCTCGACGCGATGCTCCCCACTCGCGGGGAGGTCAAGGCGGCGGAGGCGATGACTCCCAAGCGCTTCGTATCGTACTTCATGCCCAATGGTGCGTACGAGATCGTCTTCACGCCCAAGAGCGAGGGCGACCTCGTGCTCAGTCCGATCCTGGAGCCGCTGCTGCCCGTGCGCTCCAAAGTCTCCGTGATCACCAACTGCGACAACGAGCCGGGCAACAACTGGGAGAAGGATCCGCATCCTGCGGCTGCCGCGTCCGTGCTCACTTGCGTCAAAGCTTCGCCGGGCGAGATTGAGCCGAATAACGGCATTAGCGTCGATCAGCTGATCGCCAATAAGATCGGTTCGACGACACGCTTTCCGTCTCTGCAACTCGGCGCCGAGGGCGGGTCCGGGGTTGGAGACTGCGACGGCTACACCTGCGACCACATGCGCACGATTTCGTGGGCTGGCCCCAAGACTTCGCTTCCCAAAATTAGCGACGCCACCGTGCTCTACGACCGTCTGTTCGGTGGGGCAGGCCTCGGGCTCACGCCAGAACAAAAGCTCCGACGCGCAGCTCAAGGGAAGAGCATTCTCGATTCCGTTTTGGAAGACAGCCGCGAGGTGCAGCAACTGCTGGGCGGCGCGGACCGCGCCAAACTGGACGAGTTCATGACGGCCTTGCGGACGCTCGAGCAAAAGGCCAACCCGACGATGGCGGAGGCGAGCGCAGGCTGCACCTTGCCAGCGCCCGGCGCGCTCATGGACCATCAGTCTCTCGTAGCCTGGATGAACGAAGTCATGGTGCTCGCGCTGAGCTGCGACATGACTCGAGTCATCACCTTCATGTGGGCCAACTCCGCGTCCGAGCTGGTTCAACTCGGCCTGCCCCACCACAAAGGTCAGGTTCACGGCGGATTTCAGACGACGTGCGTGGAGGTCAACCGACTCGCCGTCTCGAACCTCTCTAGCTTCCTCCAGAAGCTGGATGGAGTCATGGAGGGCGACCGCTCGGTGCTCGACAGCTCGCTCGTGCACTTCACGAGTGAATTCGGCAACTCGGACGGTCACCGCACCGAACGCCTCCCCATCGTGCTCGCCGGCGGGGCCGGCGGGGCGGTCCGCCAGGGGCAACACCTGCGCTTTCCAGAAAAGACGCCGGTGGCCAACATGTTCCTGAGCGTGCTGCGAGCTTTCGACATTCAAGACCCCACATTCGGCGATGACGGAACCCAGCCCTTGGAAGGGATCTTGGCATGAAGCACTTCAAAAGTTTTGGTTTGGCGCTAGTCCTCGCGCTCGCGAGCGGAGCCTGCACGGGCAGCCAGGCGCCAGGGGCAGGCACCGGCACCGGTGGCGCCAGTGCTAGCGGCGGCGCTGGGCCAGGTGGCCGCGGCTCCGATCCGGTCTTGAACGTGCCTGCGGTCACGATGCAGGCGGACATCCATCGACTCAATCGCGCCGAGTACGCGAATACCATTCGAGACCTACTGGGCGTAGCGTTCGACCCGGCCGCGCTGTTGGTCGACTCATCGGCATTTGGCTTTGATCACATATCCAGCGTGCAAACCAGCACGCCTGGTCATGTCGAGGCCTTCCTTGGCGCGGCGGATCGCATCGTGGATAGTCTGATAGATCTCGGAGCGCCGCCCGTAACGTTGCGCTACGAAGCCGACTCCGCCGAAGTGGGAAAGTTCGGCGGTCAGGACCATCGCGATCTGATCAAGAGCGTCGGAGGGGGATTTTGGCAGATGGGAGGCTCCGATGAGCTTCGAATCACGCTGCGCTTGCCACGAGACGGCACGTATCAGCTCAAGGTTCACGCGCGACCCTCACCGAAGGAGGACCAAATTGCTTCCACCGGATTGCCGAACATCGACTTCTCCCTCGACAGCGAGCTCGTCACATCAATCAAGGTCGATCAGCCCTCCGGGACCAACTATTCGGCCGACGCGCGCCTGACTCGAGGGGTGCATACGTTTGCCGTGGGGGCGCACATGGGCGGGTGCACCACGGCCGTCCTCAATTGCGGGCCACTGGTCCACGTTCAGTCGTTCGAGATCGTCGGACCCTCGGAGGCGGCGGAGCCGAACTCAGGGCACAGTCGCGTCTTCACCTGCACGCCGCAGGCCGGGCAGGAGGCAACCTGTGCCGAGAGCATCGTCGCAGGGTTTGCTTCGCGCGCTTGGCGAAAGCCCATCGAGCCTGCACAGCTGCAGAGGCTCGTGGGACTCGTCACCGCGGCTACGGCTGGCGGAGCCGGCTTCAACGAAGCCGTTGGGGTTGCTCTAAGGCAAGTACTCTCTTCGCCGCGCTTTCTCTACCGCGTGGAGGCCGCCGCTGACCCGGCGCTGGGCTACCGAGCATTGGACGGACACGAGCTGGCGTCCCGCTTGAGCTACTTCTTGTGGAGCAGCATGCCGGACACGGAGCTCTTCGACCTGGCGGCGCGCGCTAGCCTGGGCACTCCCGAGGTACTGGGGGCGCAGGTGGCCCGTATGTTGGCGGACCCGAAAGCGGCAGCGCTTGAGGCCAATTTTGCCGGACAATGGTTGTTCTCTCGCGCGATTCCCGAGGTCGCGAAAGACCCGACGTGGCATCCCCAGTACGACGCCGCTCTGAACGCCGACTTGGCTGAGGAGTCGAGGCTGTTCTTCGACTCCCTCTTGCGCGGTGGCAGCGCGCTCGACCTGCTCACTGCCGACTATGCATTCTTGAATGACCGACTGAGGCAGTACTACGGCTTGCCTACGACCGGACAGACGCTGTTCGAACGCACCGCGCTTTCGCCAACCTTGCGCCGGGGCTTGCTCGGACAGGCTGGCTTGTTGTCGCTGCTGGCCGGACCCAAGCGCAGCTCACCCGTGGATCGCGGCAAGTGGGTGCTCAGTCAATTGCTGTGTGAAAGTCCGCCACCACCGCCGCCCGGTATCCCCGCGCTGCCGCTCGAAAATTCTGACAGCTTGACGATGCGCGACTTAATGGTTCAGCACCGTGCCGATCCCGGCTGCGCGAGTTGCCACACTCTGATGGATCCGATGGGCTTTGCTCTGGAAAACTTCGACGCAGCCGGCAAGTGGATCGCCGATTACCGCGGCCAAGCACTCGACGTCAGCGGCCTGATGCCGGCCAGCGGCGTTGCTTTCAACGGACCCGTCGAGCTCGCCTCAGCCCTTGCAAACGACGCGCGGTTGCCACGCTGCATGGTCACCAAGCTGTTCACGTACGCAACCGCGCGCGGACCCGACGCGTTCGACGACGCACACATCGACAACTTGACTCAGAGCTTTGCCGAAAGCAACTACAGCCTATCCGCGCTGATTTCGAAGTTGGTGACCGGCCCAGTGTTCACCATCAAACGTGCCTCCGCGGCGCCCTAGCGAGCCTGCTCGGAATGGCTCTTTCTCCTTACCTACTGGTCAAGAACCCGCTCCTGCTGGTGATGATATCGCCCGCTGCGCATCACGTGGCGCTGGCGGCCGCCAGCACGGAGCCGACGCGTGCCCGATTCATGATCGCGGCGCCGACGACACGAGTCTGACCCCACGCTTCCCCGCGCCCGGCGAGCGTTCGCCGGGCGCGCAGGAGCCGGCCTGCAGCGCAAGAGGCTTCCAAGCCATTAGGGACGAGTAGTCTGTTAGTTGTCGCCAGCTGGAGAGCTTGTCGCGAACGTACCCGTAGGCGTCGAAGAAGCGGGCCAGGCGTACGGTAGGAAGGTGAGCTTTCCCAAGCGGTCGAGCGCGGCAACCCCGAATATCCCCGCGGCCAGGCGGAGTTGTGGCCCGCTCGTTGTCGCTCAGAGCAGCAATTTGCCGGCCATTGTTGAGGCCCGATCGGCGCCAAAGTAGGCCGAATCGTTAATGTGGCTGTTGGCCCCGGGACGTGTGAGTGCTCATAACGTTAAGAGCTTACAAGCGACACACGTGTCATCGTGCCGCCAGGTTTCGCATAGCCGCCATACGAAGCGCGGCACTTCGCTGGTCATGGAGCCACCTGATGCGTTCGCGATCTGGATCGTACCGCTTACCACTTGCCACGGCGGCCGATAGGAGCCCAGGTTGGCGCCTGCAGTAGCCTCGCCCGCGGTGACCTTCGCGTTTTTGGAAACGGCGACATCAACTGTGCGCTTAGTACCGACACCCGTGAGTGTGGGCAGAGCGGGCGGATTATGAGCGAGCTGCGCGCTTTATTGCGCGCGCACATGTACGTGTAGGTCCGAGCGGCAAACGCGATTCGCGCTAGCGCGACAAGGTAGCCGGCAGTTGCGATTCGCGCCCGAGCCGCCACTTTGCGTGAGGCTGTTTTGCTGGGGGCGTGTTACATTTTTGGATTCGGCTTCATGCGCCGGATCAAGCGGCCAGCATTACGCAGCCTGTGCGCGTTGAGCAGCGAGCGAGCGCGATGGCGGGCACGAGAGTGCGCCGACGTTATCGAACATCGAAGTTTCCGTAGATTAGAATACTAGAGGAGAACGCAATGCATAAGATCACATGGGTTATTTGCTTGAGTGTCGCGACGGCGGGAGCACTCGCGGCCTGCGGCGGTGACGGCTCGACGGACAACAACGGAGGCGGCGCCACCGCTGGCACTGCCACGGGCGGAACCAATGCGTCCACAGGCGGAACCAATGCGTCCACAGGCGGAACCAATGCGTCGTCCGGCACTTCGGGTGAAGGAATTGCCGGTGCTGGCTCGACCAACGGAGGAACCACGGGCGTTGGCGGCAAGGGCCTAGGTGGTAACGACGTTGGAGGAACGCCGGGGGCGGCCGGCGATACTTCCATGGCTGGCGCCCCGAGCGCCGGAGCCCCAGGCGCGGGCAACGGCGACTGTACCGGGACGGATAACTGTACGCTCTCCTGCGATACCGGGACCTGTGACCAAACGTGCGAAGCTACCTCGACGTGCGCCTCGACCTGCGACGGCAACGGGACCGACTGCACGGTCGATTGCGCCGATGGCGCAACTTGTGGCAACGCTTGCAGCGCGGGCGCTGACTGTCAGATCGATTGCGATACTACCGGCACTTGTAGTCAGGATTGCGCAGTTGGTTCCGGAAGTTGCGGACTAGATTGCGACGGTGCGTCCAGCTGCACCTCGACCTGTGCCGAAGGCAACTGCAAGGTCGCCTGCGTGGACGACTCGACTTGCACCGCCAGCTGCGAGGGTGGAGACTGCGATTTCAAGTGTGAGGACAACGCCAACTGCACCTTCACCTGTGCGGGCGGCAACTGCACATTTAAGTGCGCCACCACCGGCACGTGCACCGCTCCGCTGTGAACCAGCACTAGCTTAGCTAGGCAGCAGCAAGGGATGGCCGAACCAATCTCGGCCATCCTAACGGTTCAAGGGAAAAATTGTCGTTTGCGTACACGCGCTTACGCGGCAAGCCATGCCAGTTCGGCAGGTCGCAACGTTTGCCGCTGTTCCGCCCGCGAACACGATACTGCGTCGCTGCTATTTTGCTGGAACGTAGGTGACCGTTAGCTTGGGCCTCGACGCGAGATTTATCCCCTCGGAGCTGACCAGGTCGGTGCCGTCGGTGCTCGTGGTCCGGAAAGCAAGGCCGTGGGCCGCTTCGCCCAGGAGCCAGCCGGAAACCGAATCTTTCACGTCCAACTCGACGGGACCAAGAGCGTCCACTGTAAACGTAGCGATCACCTCACCCACCTTGGGCTTGTTGCTCCAGGTTGCGGTGCTTTCCGCCCAGCTGCTCGTCACTGCCAGCAGGGCCACGGAGCCGCCAATGTTCACGCAGTTGAAAGTCAAGGTGGCGGCCACCACGAGCGCGCCGTGAGGCAATTGGCTCAGGCTGGGACGAACTAGCGCTTCGTGTGCACATTCGTCGGTGTCGATGAGTAGCAGCGCCTCGTTACCGAACGCCACCTCGGGCATGCAGGCCACGACGTACGTGTCTTCGAACTCGGTGATCACGACGGTAACGGGCTCTGGCTCCGGCTCACCCCCAGCGCCGCCGCTGCCTCCGTCACCCGATCCGCCCGAGACCGCAACGGAGTTGTTGCTGGTGCCACTCGTCGTACCCGCGCTCTGCGTATCGTCTGGGGTGTCGCCGACGCCGCCAGACGCCACCTTGCTCGCCTGTCCGGACGCCCCGCCGCTGGGGCTACCGCCACCTCCAGGCGCGAGCGACGCTCCAGCGTTGCCTCCGACAAGCGGTTCGGGATCCGCGCGTTGCCCCGAGAACCGTTCCCCGCAGGCAAACGCAAACAGCAACGCTCCCCCAAGCGCCGCACGACTAACAACACGAGCCAAATTGTCCACCGAAGCTCCCTTTCGCGGACGCTACCACATTCCCAGGTCCCGCCTTCCCGCATCTATCGTTGCCTTTGGGCCACCCGCCGGGTCCCCGCGCCCGCGCTGCTGGCTGGCATTCAGGCAGGTAGCTGACCGCTGCGCGCCGAGGGGCTCTTGCACCTCCCGTTCGACCATCCAGGGGACGACGTGCTGGCGCCGTTCTGGGCGCGATTGCGCGCCTGGGACGACGGTGCTTCCACGTCACGTCGACGCGCCTCTGGATGCCCTGCGCACGCAGCTGGGCCTATCTCCCGACCAGGGCGCATCGCTGCGCGACGAGCCGGTCTTTTCGTCATTCCCGGCATCCCTCGATGCCGTAGTCAGCTCGCGCATGCGCCCGCCTTTTCGCGCGCGCGTCGTCGAGGCGCCGCCGAGCTCCGCGCCGGACATCTGGGCGCGAACCGGTGACCCGCGGCCGCTCGTCTACATCACGTTTGGGACCATTGTCGGCGGCACTGAGCACATCCGCTCCATCTACCGCACCGCGCTCGACGCCGTGGCCGACCTGCCGCTGCGCGCGCTGCTCACGACGGGTCGTATGGAGGCTGGCCTGCTGGGTGCGATTCCGGACAACGTCCACGTCGAAGCGTTCATCCCGCAGCGCGACGTATTTCCGCACGCGACGGCGGTCGTCTGTCACGGCGGCTCCGGAACGCTCCTGGGGGCGCTAGCCGCCGGCCTGCCGCTGCTCGTTGTGCCCTTTGGCGCCGATCAGCCGCACAATGCACAGCTCGTCGCTCAAGCGGGCGCCGGGCTCGCCTTGGCCAGCCCCGATGCGAGCACCCTCGGCGCCGCGATCTAGCGCTTGCTGGGCGCGCCAGCGCTGCGGCAAAAGGCCCAGAGCCTCGCCGCCGAGATCGCGGCCATGCCTACGATCGACAGCGCCATCGACGTGCTGCTCCACCTCGCGTAGCAGATGTCAGGCTGGTGGTCCGGGCTACGGAGTTCTGCGTCGTCGTTCCGAGCTCGAAGTTGTGCTCGCTTTACATGCCGAGCGAGTAGTCGCCCTGACAGGCGCCCGTGCCGGCTACCGTCACGCTTGCTTCGCCCCGAAAACCGCGGGTTTCACGAAATGCGACCCGCATATCGACGCTCAGTTTCGTGTCGCCAGAAGAGCAAACGATGCTGCGCTCAAAGACGCAGCCCTCTTGGCGGTCGACTTCCACGCTGCACGGCAGAGCCGCTAACCTCTGCTCGGACGGATCGTAGTCGATGGCCCCCAGCTCCCCGCAATCTCCGTCGAGGTTGGCGAACAGCAAGTGGCGGGTGCGCGCCCAGGGGGCCTCTTTCACTGGTAGTTCGCAGGGTCCGCCGCATACCCTTGAGCTACCGACCCATGGCTCGCCCGGCAGCGGGCAAAATTGCGCGCTATTGCAACCGTCACTGCAGGTGTCGTAGTCGCAGATCGCCCCGGCGACGCAGTCACTGGTCTGCATAGGGCGAGAGGCTGGACACATGGCAGCGGGGTCACGCAGCTCTGGGCAAGTGTCGCCTAGGTTCAGCGCTCCTGCCGTCGGTTCGTTGCCCGTGCCTGCTCGTGCGGTCAGGCTGCCTGACTCAGCGTTGCTTGCGCCGCTTTCGCCGTTTCTCATCGTGACGCCGCCCGTGCCTCCTTCGTGTAGCGGCGGGTCCTGCTGGGGTTCGTCGCGACGCGTGGCTCCGCAGGCTAGCGGTATTAGGAGCGCCACCAGCAACAGGGGAGATAGCTGCTCGCGCACAAGCGAGTGGCCCTGGTCAGTCCAGGCTGAGGTGTGCATCGGCACCGCATTCCCCTGCACAGGCGTCGTTTGTCTGGGCCGGGACTACACACGGCGTCTCCGTTGTCGGACAGGTCACAATCGATGATTGTGCCGTTCGGGCCAAGCACTATGCGAAAATGGGTACCCGGTTGTGGCGTCGCGTATTGAAAGGTAACGCGAGGTCGGCACAGGGCTTGGCAGTCGCCGT
>JAYUYU010000084.1:0-7630 GCA_043752365.1 Myxococcales bacterium
TCACTTGATGTATCCGCGCAGCGACCGTCGCCCAGGTCGCTGGAATAATACGCTGTTGTTTGCCGAAATTTTCCGCCGCGGTCCGTCCCCCAAGCGCATCGGCAAGATGCAGCTGAACGAGCTGCCGCGCGAGGCCCCGCCACGCTCGGCGCCGTACCTGGTGCTCGTCTCTAGTCAGCGCGAATACCCAGACGGCATCTACAAGCTGGAGCAACTGGACGTCGACTACCGCGACCCCGCCATGTTCACGCCCAAGCCGGTGCCATTCAAAGCCGCCTCCAGAGGCGAAGCCGCGGAGCTCGTGAAAGACCTACAAGCTGTGGTGACGTGTCGCGGACGCTTGCCGCGCGGCTGGTCCAAAGCCTTGCTCGAAGGCTTCGACAGCATCGAAAGCTTCGACGGCTGTGAGTACTATTTGAGGCGCTTGTGAGCCGTAGTGCTTGATCCGGCCCCCTGCCAATTGCATGCTCCGCGCCGTGCCGAAGCTGTCCGTCGTGGTGCCCGTCTATCGCGGCGCCGAAACCGTTACCGAGCTCGTTGAACGGCTCGGTGAAGAGCTGCGGCCGGCCTATGATTTCGAGATCGTTTTGGTCGAGGACTGCAGCCCCGACAACTCGGGCGAGGTCATGCGTTCACTGGCCGCGCGGCACCCGTGGGTCGTGTGCTTGCACCTTTCGCGCAATTTCGGTGAGCACAACGCGGTGCTGGCGGGGCTGAACTACGCGACGGGAGACTTCGTCGTCATCATGGACGACGACCTTCAAAATCCTCCCTCCGAGGTCAAGCGGCTCGTCGACCAGCTGGAGGCGGGATTCGACGTCGTGTACTCGCGCTACGAGCGCAAGCAGCACCATTGGTTTCGAAACTTCGGTAGCTGGCTCAACGACCGCGTCGCCAACGTCATGCTGGGTAAGCCACCTAACTTGTACCTGAGCTCGTTCAAGGCCATCAGCCGCTTCGTCGTCAACGAGCTCGTCAAGTTCGACGGTCCATTTCCGTATATCGACGGCCTAATATTGCGGACGACGCGCAACTTCACGGTGGTGACGGTCGAGCATCATGGACGGGCCGTCGGCACATCGGGCTATACCTTGACCAAGTTGATTCGGCTTTGGGTCAACATGTTCACCAGCTTTTCGATCTTGCCGCTGCGCATGAGCTCGCTGTTCGGGTTGTTGGTCGCGGGCGCGGGCGCAATTCTGGCGGTTGCGTCCGCCATCGAGCGCTTGCGCCACCCCGAGCTGCCGCTTGGCTGGGCGTCGATCATGGTGGCGGTCCTGCTGCTGTCGGGGGTGCAGCTGTTCGCTTTGGGCATGCTGGGTGAGTACCTGGGGCGGCTGTTCCTCAAGGTCGGTGGCGAGCCGCAATTCGTGGTGCGCGAGTCGCGCAACCTGCGACCGCCGCAACCCGCTGACGCGCGGGCGCGAGCATCGAGCCAAGCATGACTCTTCTGGAAGAATTTCGAAGCAAGCGCACTCTCGTTACGGGTGGGTTGGGGTTCATCGGCAGCAACCTCGCCCGCGCTTTGCACGCAGCCGGCGCCGAGGTCACTGTCTACGACTCGCTCATCCCGCAACATGGCGGAGACTTGTACAATTTGCAGGGCGTCAACGACCGCATGCGCATCGTCGTCGCGGATATGCGCGATTCGGAAGCGTTGGTGCCCGTAGTGAAAGGGCAGGACTACATTTTTCACCTGGCTGGGCAGGTCAGTCACGGCGACAGCATGCGCGAGCCCGAGCTCGACCTGGCCGTGAACTGCACGGCAACCATCAAGCTGGTGGAGGCGTGCCGCTACCACAACCCTGGCGCCATTTTGGTCAACACCTCCACGCGTCAAGTCTACGGTCGTCCGCTGCAACTGCCGGTAACCGAGGACCACCCCACCGAGCCGGTAGACGTCAACGGCATCAACAAGCTCGCCGCCGAGTACTATCACCTGCTTTATCATCGCGTGTACGACGTGCGTTCGGTGGTACTGCGGCTCACCAATACCTACGGGCCCCGCCAGCAGATTAGGAACGAGCGCCAGGGCATGGCGGGCGTCTTCTTGAATCGCGCGCTGCGCGGGCAAGAGCTCAAGCTGTTTGGTACCGGGCTACAGCTTCGCGACTTCAACTACGTGACCGACGTGGTCGAGGCGCTGCTGCTGTCCGCCGTAACGCCAGCTTGCTACGGCCGGGTCTTCAACCTGGGCGCGCCGGATCGGCATTCATTGGTCGAGTTTTGCTCGATTCTGAAGACGCTGTGCGGCGTAAGCTACGATGTCGTGCCGTTCCCGGCCGATCGCAAGCTGATCGACATTGGCGACTACTACGGCAGCTACGCACGCTTCCAAGAGGCGACTGGCTGGCAACCACGCGTCGACCTGACCGAAGGTCTGCGTCTTAGTGTTGAATTTTTCCGAGAGCATCGAGAGCACTACCTGACATGACCACGCTTCAAATTCGCATGTTCGACTACCGCGCGGAGCTCGCGCACATTCGCGGCGACGTGCTGGCGGCCGTCGAGCGGGTGCTCGACTCCGGAATGCTGATCTTGGGGCCCGAGGTCGAGGCCTTCGAGCAAGCGATGGCGGAGTCGCTGGGCGGCGGGCTCGGGGTCGGCGTCGCCAGCGGCACGGACGCGTTGATCGTGTCGATGCTGGCGCGCGGTGTTCGACCTGGCGACGAAGTGATTACGGTAGCCAACACCGCGGTTGCGACCGCAAACGCTATCCAACGTGTGGGTGCCATCCCGGTCTTTTGCGACATCGACCCTCGCTCTGGCTTGTTGGACATCGACAAGCTGCCGGCGTTGTTGGGCGAGCGCACTCGCGCCGTGATTCCGGTGCATTTGTACGGCAACGCCGTGGACGTGCCGAGGCTGATCGCCGCGTTGGGCCGAGACGACCTGCTCGTCTTGGAGGACTGCGCGCAAGCTCAGGGCGCGACATTGCAGGGTCGTCGTATCGGCAGCCTCGGCCACGCCGCAGCGTTTTCGTTCTATCCCACTAAGAATCTGGGCGCCTACGGCGATGGTGGGCTCGTATTCACCCGCGACGCCGCGCTCGACGACACGCTGCGCCAGGTCCGGCGCTACGGCTTCTCCAAGCGAGATTTCGCAGGCGGGCCGGGGTTGAACAGCCGCCTGGACGAGCTGCACGCGGCTATCTTGCGCGTCAAGCTGCGCGGGTTGGAGGACAGCGTGAAGGCTCGCCGGCGCTTAGCCGCAATTTACGACGCGGAGCTGCCGGCGCACGTCGAGCGTTTCGTCACCACGCCGGGCTGCGAGCATGCACGCCACCTCTACGTCGTTTCAGTCGACGACCGCGACGGCGTCGCCCAGAAGCTTGCGGCGCAGGGCATAGAGACGGGCGTCCACTACCGCTACCCGCTGCATCAAATGCCGGGTTTCGACGCCGCGCGCGTGCCGAGCGGCGGTCTCCCACATACGGAGCGCCACACGGCTCGGGTGCTGAGCTTACCCTTGCATCCTGGTTTGACAGAGGCCGACGTCCTGAGCGTCTGCCGGGCGCTCGGGTAGATGCGCGAAGTCGTCTATCGTCAGTACGCGGAGGCGTTCGACACGCACTGGTGGGCGGATCACCGTCGGCGTGTCGTGACGCGTTGGCTCGCGCTCGCGGGCGTGGCCCCCGACGCGTCTCATCCGGTGCTTGAAATTGGCAGCGGGGCTGGTACCGACCACGCGTTTTGGCGTCAATTTGGGCCGGTGACGGGCGTCGAGATCAGCAAGACTGGTTTGGCCTTCTGTCAGAGTCGGGGCTACGCCCAGCTCATCGAAGGTGACTTGAACCAGCTCGAGTTTCCGAGCGAAAGCTTCGATTTGGCCGTTGATTTTCACGTGCTCTATCACGAGTGGGTCAAGGACCCAGTCGCCGTGCTTCGCCGCATGCGCCGGGCGCTCAAGCCGGGCGGCCACTTGGTGATGAGCGAGCCGGCTTTCGAAATGCTGCGGCGTGGCCACGACGAGGCCGTGATGGCCGCGCGCCGTTGGACTCGGCCCGAGCTGGTTGAGCTGGTGCAGAGCGCAGGCTTCGAGGTGCAGCGCTGCAGTGGGTTTTTGACGCTGCTATTGCCCGCAGTCTTGCTCTCGCTCGCGCTCGACAAGTTGCGACCCAGCGCTCACGAAGTCGAGGAGATCAAGCGTCCCAGCGTGCTGGTCGATGGCGTGCTGAGAGCCGTCATGAGCACCGAACGCTTGCTGATGCGTCTGTTTCCATTGCCAGCCGGCACTTCGTGGCTGCTGCTGGCGCGGCGCAGCTAAAGGTCCGTATGAAAGTCGTCACTGTCGTCGGCGCCAGGCCGCAATTCGTAAAGGCCGCCACCGTTAGCGCGGCCATCGTCCAGCACAACAAGGCTGGCGCCACTATCGAAGAAGTCTTGGTGCACACCGGTCAGCACTACGACCCGAACATGAGCCAGGTCTTCTTCGACCAGCTCCAAGTGCCGCGGCCGAAGTACAACTTGGCGGTTGGCTCGGGCTCGCACGGCGCCATGACCGGCAAAATGCTCGGCGCCGTGGAGCAAATTTTGCTCGACGAGAAGCCGGACTGGCTCTTGGTTTACGGTGATACCAACTCCACGCTGGCCGGCGCGCTGGCGGCGGCGAAGCTGCACGTGCCCGTCTGCCACGTAGAGGCTGGCCTGCGCTCCTTCGACAAGCGGATGCCCGAGGAAATCAACCGCATCCTGACCGACCATGTCTCGGCGCTACTGCTGTGTCCAACGCACACCGCGATTGCGAACTTGAAGACCGAGGGCGTCACGCACGGCGTCCACCACGTCGGTGACGTCATGTACGACGCGGCGCTGATTTTTGCCAAGGTCGCCGGGCAAAGCTCGAAAGTATTGGCGGGCTACGGCGTCGCCCCGAAAGCCTTTCTGCTCGCCACCGTCCACCGCGCTGAAAACACCGACGTGCCGACGCGGCTCGAAGGCATCTTGACGGCGCTCTCGAACTTGGCGAGCGAGGCGTGCCCGGTGCTGTTGCCGCTGCATCCGCGTACGCGCGCCACCTTGAAGGCTCGTGGGCTGGAGCCGCTGCTCGAGCGAAACTCAGCCTTCAAAACCGTCGAGCCGGTGCCGTTTCTCGACATGATCGTGCTCGAGCAGCAGGCGAAGCTAATTTTGACCGATTCGGGCGGCGTGCAGAAGGAAGCTTACTTTCACCGCGTGCCGTGCGTCACCCTGCGCGACGAAACCGAATGGGTCGAAACCATCGAGGCCGGCTGGAATCAGCTGGCAGGTGCTGACCAGCGGCGCATCGAGCAAGCAGCCGCGACTGCCCGTCCGGGTCGAGTCATCGACGAGTACGGTGACGGCAGCGCCGCCCAAAAAGTCGTAGAGCTGCTGACAGCGCGCGGCTGAGGCACTCCTTGTCAGCGTCGAACGAATCTCAGCAACCAGCCCGGCAAGCCGGCATGCAGCTCGTCAAGCAAACGACGCTGTACACGCTAGGGATCGCCGCCACCCGCTTAGCCAATCTGATTTTGCTGCCGCTCTACCTGCGGACGCTGTCCAAAGAGGACTACGGCGCGCTCGGGGTTCTGGAGCAGCTCGTGCAGCTGATGGTCATCGTGACCATGGCTAGCGGTATGGAAACGCTGGTCAAAATTGGCAGCGATCTGCACGAGGATCCAGAAGCGCAAATGCGCTTGGTCTCGACCATGACCACGTGGATGCTCGTGAGCGGTGTCGTGGTCGGGCTCGTCGGCGGCTTGCTGTGGCCGTGGGCAGACAGCTTGCTTGGCGGTATTCCGTTGTGGCCGTTGGGTGTATGCGCGCTGGTGACCGTCGGCGGCTCGTCGGCATTTCAGGCGCTGTCGGCGCATTTGCAGGTGCGCGGCGAGGTGCGCGTTCATACGCTTTTTCAGGCGCTGCGCACTGCACTTAACGTCGCGATTGGCGTGCCCCTCTTGCTATTCACCGACTGGGGTGTCGCCGCGCTGTTGCTGTCTGCCTGTTTGTCGTACTGGCTGTGTACCCTCGTCCTGGCGGCCCGCTTGCGCCAGGGCCTGCGGTTGATGATCGACACCCAGTTGCTCAAGCGTGTGCTGCGCTACGGTATTCCGCTGATGCCCCACATAGGGGCCGCCTACATCTTTCAGGCGCTCGACAAGTTCATGCTGGCTGGGTCGGCCGAACACGGGCTCGAAGCCGCCGGCGTGTACTCGGTGGGTTCCCGCATCGCATCGGGAGCCATGATGTTGGGCCTCGGCATGCAACGCGCTTGGTTGCCGTTCTTTTTCAAGCAAGCCAAGCAGGGCGACGAGCAGAGCTGGGAGCGTGTTCGCCACCTGTCGTTCTGGAGCATGGCGGGCATGGCTTCATTCGTCGCGCTGTTGTCTTTGACCGCGCGTGAAGTCGTGGCGCTAATCACGCCGGGTGGTTACAGCACGGCCGCAGCAGTCACGTCCGTGCTCTGCCTGAGCACGCTCTATCGGACGGGGGCGCAAACCGCGGGGGCAGTCGTGCTCAGCCACGAAACCGCGGCCTACCGTATCTGGCTCGCGTCGCTGCCCGCCGCGATCATCAACATCGTGCTCAACGTGTGGTGGATTCCGCGCTGGGGCGCGCTGGGGGCGTGTTGGGCGACCAGCGTGGCCATGGCGTGCAACCTTATTTTCACGGTACTGATGGCCCGCGCCGTGCGCCGCGTTCCGTTCCGTTATGCCGCGATTTCTTGCATTTTGGTAGTGGTCACGCTGCTGGTCGTGGTTGCCGACCACGCGCCGTTGTTGGTCCGCCTGGCGCTTTGCGGGGTGGTGCCTGTTTTGGCGCTCGCGTTCGACTGGAAGTTCGCTCGCGCCGAGCTCGGCAAGCTGCTGGCGCGAGCAACAGCCTCGAGTTAGCGCGAGTGCACCGGTCGTCAGCCCGCCAGTTGGCTGCTGCGCGGGGCCGACATGACCATCATGAAGAACGAGGATGGCATGGTGACGGTGTCACCAAGCATGTGAGACTCGATCTTTTCGAACGACGCCGAGGCCAGTTTCTCGAAGGCGTCCGGGTAGCGGAGGAAGTCTCCGCGGTCGTTCTTGGCCAGGAAGCGCGAGAAGGTGGATTGGCCTTCGTAGAGCGGTGTGTCGAGCGCGACAACGAGGCCGCCTGGCTTGAGTGAGCGCGCCACCAAGTCGAGCAGGTTGCGTGAGCTGGCGTCGTCCAGGTGGTGCAAAATGCCGAGCAGCAAGACCTTGTCGAAGGGGCCAAGCGTGCGCATGTGCTCGGCCGTGTACGGCTCGTCGAAGAACGTGCCGCGTTGACCAAAGCGTGCTCGGGCCGCCGCAATCTGCGCCGAATTCGTATCGAAACCGAAGTACTCGCACTCCGGCAGGTGAGCAACGTAGTACGCCGGCCCGCAGCCCACGTCTAAAATGCGATCGCCCGTGCGCGCGCCCAAGGCGGCCAGACAGGCGTCACGTGCGCGATCTGCGCCGACCAAGCGCTGGCTCAGAATGTAGCCGGCCGCGCGTGCGTGATCGATCAGAGTTGCCAAGGCTCGCCCCTGTAAGGTGGGCGTCCGGAGGGATCAACAATTTTCACGGTTCCAGCTCAGCGGCAGGGGTGGGACGGCCCGGCTCCTGCTGGGGGCTCGAGGATTTCGAAGTAGGAGTTGTGCCAAGTCGGCCGAT
>JAYUYU010000085.1:0-7616 GCA_043752365.1 Myxococcales bacterium
CTCGAGCTACCCTCGCCGAGCGGCGGAAACCTGCCGTCGCTGGCCGGTGACCTGCCCGCAAGTGGCGGCAACTTGCCGTCGGTTGGCGGCAGCCTGCCAGCGCTCGGCGGCAACCTACCCTCGCTGGGGGGCAGCTTGCCGTCACTCGGCGGGTCGTTGCCGTCACTCGGCGGGTCGCTACCCTCACGCAGCTCGGCTGGGCTGCCGCAGGCGGCAGGCTCGTTACCCGCCACGGTGAGCCCCAGTTTGCCCCCCGCGCTCGGCGGCATGTTCTCGCCCAGCGGAGTTTCGACCCCGGGCATGCCGGCGCAGCCCGCGGTCATGCGCGTGCCGTCGTTCGGTCCCAGCCCGGCGCCCGCCGGCGGGTTCGGCGAAATCGAGCTACCACCGAGCGAAAGCTTGCCGCCGCCACAAGCCTTCGGTGGCGGATTCGGTGAGGTCGATTTGTTGGGGGGGATTCCCACGGCCCCAGCCGGCTTATCACCCAGCGATTTCGAAGCCGATCCATTCGGAGAAGCGCCGCTACCTGGTCCCATGTCTGCGCGCCAGGCGCCCACGCCAGAGCCGCGCGCCTTTGCTGCCACAGAAGCTGCCGCGATTCAGCGCCAAACCGGCGGCGGCGGCACCGACTACGGCGAAGTCAGCCTGGACGGCGGTGGCGGTGGTGAAGCCGACGTCGCGCTCGACGGTCCACCGGCACCGGCCCCCACGCCTACTGGTCGCGCCGACGACGACATGGAGTTCGGCGCGGTCCCGCAAGAGCCCGCCGCCGGAAGCGCGACGCAGGTTCACTCGCGCGCGCCCAAGGCCAAGCTGGCCGCGCAGCGGCCGCGCAGTCGCCTCGGTCTGCAGTTGTTGGTTGGCGGGTTCGTGCTTGGTTTGGGCGGCGCGGCGCTGGCGCTCGTGCCAGCCGTGGGCCCGTTTGGCGCGTTCTTCGTGATGGATCAGCTGAACGCCGGTGAGTATCACGCGCAGGTCTTGGCGGCCGCACAAGGCGCCAACGCAGCGCTGGCTCTGGACACTTATCCAGACGCCGCACGCGCTGGGCAGACGGTCGCCAACGCGCAAGCCAAGTCTCGCCGCGCCAAGGGCCTGGCGGCTTTGGCCGCGTACGTGGGCTTCGTTTCCGAGCTGCGATTCGGCACCGACGCGCCGACGCACGCGCGCGCCAGCGTGCTGCTCGACGAGCTCGTGGAAGAAACCGACGTGGACATGCTGGACTTGGCGCGCGCGGCGCGTGCTGCGGCCGACGGCCAAATCGCCAAGGCTCGCCAGCTGCTGGCTGCGGTCGAGGCGCGCGGTAAGAACGTCGAAACGGCGCTATTGCGGGCCGAGCTGGAGCTGCGTGCCAAGGACGCCCAAGCCGGGCTCGCCGCTTGGGAAGCCGCCAAACGCTACGGCGACACACCGCGCTTGCAGTACGGCTTGGCGCGCGCCAAGTACGCGGCGGGTGATGACGCTGGCGCGCGTGCCATCGCCGAAGGCGTCTTGCTGAAGCATCCGCAGCACGTCGGCGCGCGCGTGCTGGCTGCGCGGCTCTCGTCGGGCACGCGCGATCAAGAGGCGCGGGCGCTGGTGCTGCTACAAGGCGTGATCAAAGACGCCCGCATCGCCAGCCCGGAAGAGTTGGTTCAGGCGTACACGCTGCTCGGCAGCGTGCACCTCGGCCGCTCGCGCATCACCGCCGCCGAGAGCGCGTTCAGCGAAGCGCTCAAAATCAACCCCAAGGCTTCGCGTGCGCTGGTCGGCCTGGGCGACTCGCTGTATCGCTCTGGTCGCTACTCCGAAGCGCAGGCGCGCTTCGAGGCAGGCGCCGCGGCAGATCCGGACGATTTGCTGGCCAAGGTCGGCGTCGCCAAGGCCAAGCTCTCGCTCGAGCGCGTTCAAGAGGCGAGCACGCTGCTGAAAAAGCTACGCGAGGCTCAACCCGGGTCGCCAATTGTCGGCTACTGGTACGGCCGCGTGCAAGAGGCACTCGGCGCGCGCGACCTGGCGCAGGCGGCTTACCGCGAGGTGCTGAAGGCAGCTCCCGCCGATCCCAATTCGGCCGACGTCTACATCGCGTCAGCGCTACTGCTCAACCAGCAAGGGCGCCCCGAAGACGCCCAAAAAACCCTCGATTCCGCCAAGACGTTGATGCCCAACGTGCCCGGAGTGTGGCGCGCGCTGGGCGACGTCGCGCAGTCGCAGGGCCGCTACAAGGAGGCGCTGGGGCATTTCCAGCAGGCGGCGACGCTGGACCCGGACGACCTGGGCGCCAAGTTTCGCATCGGGGGTGCGCTGCGCCGTGACGGCCAGTTCGACGACGCCATCAAAGCCTTCGACGTCGTGGCGGTGGTCGATAGGGACTACCCGGGCTTGGCTCTGGAGCGCGGGCTATTGTACGAGGCTTCGGGTCACTCGGAGGAGGCGCTGAAGCAGTACGAAGACGCGCTGGCCAAAGCGCCGAGCGATCCCGATCTGATGCTGCGCGTCGGTTGTGGCAAGGTCGCCGCCAACCGCGCTGAGCAAGCCGAAGAGCTGCTGAAAAAGGTGTTGAGCCAGCGCCCTACCTCCGCCGAGACCAACCATTGCTTGGGGCGCGCGTTGTTGGTGCAAGGCACGCGCTTGGCCGATGCTCTCCGCAGCCTGGAGCGCGCCGTCGAGCTCGACTCTAACCGCGCCGAGTACTTCTTGTACGTGGGCTGGGCGGCCAACGAAGCCGGCAACGTGCCCAAGGCCGAAAAAGCCTTGGCCGAAGCCCTGCGCCTCGATCAGGGGCTCGCGGATGCGTACTGGCAGCGTGGCGTCTTGCGCCAGCGCCAAGGCGCGGTGCGCGACGCCATCACCGACTTGACGAAAGCTCTGGCGCTACGCCCCAGCCGGCACGAAGCGCACGCTTCGTTGGCCGACGCCTACTACGACCTCGGGCGCGAGCAAGAGGCGCTGAAAGAGTGGCAGCTGGCGATTCAGGCGCAGCCCGACAACGCCACCTGGCGCTTTCGCTATGGCAAGCTCTTGGCCGCCAATCATCAAGGCGACGGCGCCATCGAGCACCTGGGCCGTGCGCTCACGCTGGTCGACGCCGTCGAGCCTGCGCCGCGCTGGCGTTGGGAAGCGCACCACGCCCTGGCCCGCGCGCTAGGGCCGAACCCCGAAGCCGCCAAGCACTGGGAACAATTCCTACGCCTCGGCCCGCGTGATTCGCCGTACCGGGCCGAAGCCAAAAGCTTCCTCGACAAAGCCGGCAAACCCTGGACCGCTGACTGACTCGCCCGGGCTGCCACCCCGCAGCCCCCCTCGCAGAAGCTTCCGTAGCGGACACGGGCCAACACGAGCGGCCCGAGATTTTTTTACAGGGAGATCGGGAGATCGGGAGTCGTGCGAGCCCTGAATTTGGGGTTTGCGCTGCCGCCGCCGAATGTGGCCGTCTCTTTGCTGGCAGCGCTAGGGACTAGTTTTGTTTTGGTCTCCAAAACAAGACCGCACAAAGCAAAACGCCGTACGGCTTGTGGCCGCACGGCGTTTTACGTTGTTCGACGACTAGTTCAGCTGGAGGCGGGGGCGCCGACAGTGAAGGCGTAGACGAACGTGGCGTCGCCGGAGTGACCGTCGTCGCCAGGGGCCAGCACCAGACCGCTCAGCGCAGTCGACACGCAAGTGCCGAGCTCCGCCGGGCCGTCCGTCTTGATGTCCTTGAAGACACCCGTCTTGTGCTCGACCGTGAAGCGAACGGTTACTTGGCCGGCCAGCTCTTTGTTGCCTTTGAGCAAGCCGTCGTAGCAAGCCTTCACGTCAGGGCTCTTGGTCTCAAGAACCTTGTTCACGTCGTCGCGGTAGTGATCCGCGTCACGCACGGCCACGCTGCAACCAGTGATGGCAGCCAGTGCAAACCCAATCAGTGCGAATGACTTTGTCATTTTGAGTTCCTCCTGAAAGCCTTTCACGGTTTCGCCGAGCCCTTCGACTTCTTGTCTTCGGCGGCCTTCTTCTCAGCGGCAGCCTTGTCGTCAGCAGCCTTCTTGTCGGCTTCCCTCTTCGCGTCAGCAGCCTTCTTGTCGGCCGCCGTTTTATCGGTGTCCTTCTTGTCCGCAGCAGCCTTCTTGTCGGCGATAGCCTTGTCGGCGGCGGCTTTCTTGTCGGCGGCGGCTTTCTCGGCAGCAGCCTTCTTGTCGGCGGCGGCTTTCTCGGCAGCAGCTTTCTTGGCGGCAGCCGGATCGGCGGGAGCAGTAGGCGCCTCGGCCTCCTTCTCCTTCACCGTCGTCGTGGTCTCGCCGACGACCTTCTCTTTGCCGGTCTTCGGGTCGATTTCGACCTTCTTCTTAGTGATGTCCTGCTCGATGATGTTGAACTCGACGCGGCGGTTCTTCTCGCGGCCGTCCTCGGCCGCGTTGTCCGCGATGGGTTTGGTGATGCCGAAGCCCTTGGCGGTGAGGCGCTTTGCCTCGATGCCGTGGTCTACGCAGTACTTCATCACCGACTTGGCGCGCTCGTCCGACAGCGTGAGGTTCCGCTTGGCGTCGCCTTCGGCGCTGGCGTGACCTTCGATGGCGATCTTCTTGGCTTGCGGGTTGTCCTTGATGACCTTGACGATGTCATCGAGGAGACCGAACGACTGCGGCAAAATGACCGATTTGTTGTTCTCGAACTGAATCTTCTCTTTGAACTCGATCTTGTTGTCGCGAACCTCTACGCGCGGTGGCGGAGCCGGCGGCTCCGCCTTCTTTGGCGGAGGCGGCGGCGGGGGCGGCGGAGGTGCGGGCGGTGTGCCCGTAATGGCGATGGCGCCGGCGCCCTGGAACGCAAGGGGGCCTCCCCCGCACGCGGAAAGAGCAATTGCGCTCGTAAGCAAAACTGTCAGTGTGATGAATCTCGGACCCGTGCGAAAATCCTGCATCGGTCGTCTCCCCTGGTGAAAAGCACCAGCGTGTGGGGTGTTCCCCATAGGCGCACGGTTGTGTCATTCCTCATCGCCTGGCGTCAAGGCCCGCTAGGGCCCCCAGGGCTGACTTCCGCCGACTCTCCGGCCGAAAATTGCACAGCGCGCTCGTCGACGCTTGGGGACGGGCTCCCAACACTACTTATTCAAGCGTTGAAGCCGGGCCAGCGCGGCGCGGTCGAGCACTGAAAGCTCTCGGCGGGCTGCTCGCGTTCGCCAGCGTGCGAACAACCTGACACGAACAATACTTCTATATCCGGACAATAGTGAGTAGTTCACCTCGACCTCGAGGCCCCGCTTTCCTCCGCGTTGCCAAGTCGCCAACCCCTAGTCGAGCTGGGCGTTGCGATCAGCTGCCTGACTGGCGGCGTGGCTTTGGCCGGGCTAAGCGTGAGGTTCGCCATGAAGACCCTGCTGGCAATTCGGCACGTCCATTTCGAGCACCTCGGCGCACTCGAACCCCTGCTGACGGACGCTGGCTACATGGTGCGCTACGTCGAGGCCGCCACCTCGCGCTGGGAAGCCTTGGAGCAACCGGACCTGCTCGTCTTGCTCGGCGGTCCGCTGTCAGTGAACGACGAGCGAGACTACCCGTTCCTGACGCCAGAGCTTGACCTCGTGAAAGCGCGGCTCCAGGCGCGCCGGCCCGTGCTGGGGCTCTGCCTCGGGGCGCAGCTCATGGCGCGGGCGCTTGGCTGCCGCGTCTACCCCATGGGCCACAAAGAGATCGGTTGGTCCGCGCTGAACGCGACCCAGGCCGGTACCCAGCACGCGCTCCGGCATGTGCTCCAGCCCGGGCTGGAGGTCCTGCATTTCCACGGCGAGACCTTCGATTTGCCGGACGGCGCGACCTTGTTGGCCTCGACGCCGCTTTGCAAGCATCAAGCGTTCGCGCTCGGTCAGCACGCGCTGGGTTTACAGTTTCATCCCGAGCCCACGGCCGAACAGCTGGAAAGTTGGTGGGTTGGCCACACGGGCGAGCTCGCGACGGCCAAGCTTTCGATCCCCGAGCTCCGCGCGCAAAGTTACGAACGCGCGCCACGGCTGCTCGAGCCGCTGCGCGCGTTTCTCGGCGAATGGCTAGCCGCGCTCTAGCGCACCGCGAAGGCGTGGTTGGGCTGCGAGCAGGTCGATGCGTTCGCCTGATTGGCCGAGCGCGGTCACCATGCAGCCGCAGGCGTGCGCTTTTGGCGCAACCAGCGCGAGCGCTGCGCCGAACAAGAAACAGGGCAGGTTGGATCGCTGCATTGGCACCATCCGTGCACCCAGCATAGTCAGCTTCATGAGCCCAGCGCCCGCATTGCTGCTCGATACGTTTTCGCTGTTCTTTCGGGCATTCTTCGCGCTGCCGCCCATGAGCACCCAGCGCGGGGAGCCGACGAACGCGCTGTACGGGTTCAGCGCGCTCCTGCTCAAGCTCTTGCGTGAGCACCCAGGGGCCGAGCTGTGCTTGGCGCTCGACACCGGGCGGCCCACGTTTCGGCATCTCGACTTTCAGCCTTACAAGGCGCAGCGCGCGCCGACTCCCTCAGCGTTGGTCGAACAACTGCGCAAGCTCGACCAATTGTTGGAGCGGCTAGGGGTGCCGGTGCTCGGCTCGCCCGGTTTCGAAGCGGACGACGTGCTGGCCACGGTAGCGGCGGGGCTTCGCGCCGAACAGCGGCCGGCCGTCGTCGTCAGCGGTGATCGCGATTTGCTTCAGCTAGCGTACGGCTCCGTGCGAGTTCACTTCGTCGGCCGCCGCGGGAAAGATGCGCTGAACTATGACGAGGCAGCCGTTCGAGAGCGCTTTGGTGTACCGCCTTGGCGCCTGCCAGCATTCGTGGCGCTGGTCGGCGACCCTTCCGACAACCTTCCTGGAGTGCCGGGTATCGGCCTTGTCACCGCGAAAAAGCTGCTTGAAAATCGTGAAAGCATCGCCGACGTCCTACGCGAGGCGCCTCGGCTCAGGCCCCCGCGGGTGGGGCAGCTGCTGCTCGCGCACGCAGACCAAATGACTCGCACCGAGCAGTTGGCGCGCCTTCGCTGCGATGCCCCGTTGCCCCAACCGCCGCATCTCGCCGCGGCAACTTCGGACAACCTGCTAGCAGTACGCGACTGGTTCGACGCCTTGGAATTCAAGAGTTTACTGCCGCGTTTGGACAAACTGCTAGCGACCGCGCGGCTTGGCACCGTCGTTGCTTAGGTCGGGCGGGTGACATTCCCATCGAACGGTAAAGTCCCGCCTCTGTTCGTGCTCATCGCCTGTATCGCATCGGCGTGCGGCGAGCTGGACCATCCACCGCCCGTGGGCGGGGGCGGCAGCGGCGAGCGCGTGCCACCCGTCATCAGCGACTTCGGTGGCTCGACGTCCAACGCCGGTGCTGCCGGCTCGACCCTCACCAACGGTGGCGCGCCTAGCGCGTCCGCTGGCAGCAGCGCGTCCTCCGGCGATACGTCTACCGGCGGCAGCGCTACGCCGTTGGGCGGCAGCAGCTCCGGGGGTAGCAGCAGCACTGGTAACAGCAATGCCGGCAGCGAGAGCAGCGCCGCTGGCAGCTTCTCGACCGGCGGCATCTAGCGGGCTTTCAAGGACCGTTCTGCCGGTTAGATAAAAGAGGTCGCCAACCCTGCGCTGGCGCGGGACCGCAGCCTCGCGCTAGTGCTGCCGTCCGGTGACGGCTTCAACGTGAGGCTCAGCGCCACCACCGCAGACTCG
>JAYUYU010000086.1:0-17651 GCA_043752365.1 Myxococcales bacterium
CTCTTGGCGCCGCTGACGAGCGTCTGCGTCATCGCCACCAAACCCGGGAGAAGCGGGCCAAGGGCTTGGACGAACAGACCTTTTAAGCCGAGTTTTAGCCTGTCGACGTTGTCGTTGACCTCTTGAGCGTTCTCGAGAAACGCGTCGTCGAACGCAAAGCCCAGCTCCTGGACTTCAGCTCGAAGCTTGCGCAGGCCTTCTGGCCCTTCGGAGAACAGCGGCAAGAGCTTGGCGCCGCTCTTGCCAAACAGATCCATGACAAGCGCCGTGCGCTTGGCTGGATCTTGGATGCCTTCGAGACCAGCGACGACGCCGTCGAGTAGCTCAATCGGTGCGCCGATCTTGCCGGTCGAGTCCTTAATCTCGACTCCGAGCGCTTTGAACGCCTTGGCGGCGGGGCCCGCGGCGGCCTCGCCGGCTTCGTTGACGTTTCTGGTGAACTTGGTCAGCGCGCTACCGAACTCCTCGGCGGAGCTGCCGGAAAGCTGAGCAGCGTGTTGCCAGCCTTGAAGCTCTGCGGCGCTGACACCGAGAGCTTGAGACTGCTTGGCCAGCGCGTCCGCGTCGTTCAGGATTTCGCGACCGAAGCTGACGATCGCATCTACGGCGAAGGCTCCAGCGGCCAGTTTGCCGAAGCTCGCGAGCTTGCCGACGAAGCTGTCGACCAGGCTGTCGCCCTTTTCGAGCTGTTTTGTATCTACCTGGAAGCCGAACGAAACAAGCAGCTCACGCAAAACGCCGGACATCAGTTCTGGATCCTTTGGTGTGCGAAGGCTGCAATCTGCTTGGCCAGCGCGGTCTGCTGCTCGGGCGGAAGGTCTGCGATGTAGTCACGGGCGGCGACCAGGAGGCGCTGCTCGTCGGGCGTGAACCGAGCGAACAGCTGCTCCAGGGCGTGAAGTTGGGTGGTGTTCATGGCGTGACCTTCTGCGCAGCCGTGAGCGCATCGATCGCATCCTTCTTGCTGGCGTCGACGGCGAGCGCGACTCCAGAAGCGCGGGCCAACTCGGCGAGTTCAGCCTTCGGCATGTCGTAGAGCTGGCGTTCGGTCAGCTCGGAAAGAGTCGGCGCATCGCTGCCAGCCTCAGCCGCACCTTCGAACTCGAGTAGTCCTAGCTTGCGAAAGTGATCGAGTCGGGGCCACAGCTCCGCCGGTATTGCGCGGCGGGATGTGAAGGCGTTTGGGCCGGCAATGAGAGTCAAAGTCGACAGCCACACGCCGCGGCTAGAATTGATGACGAACATCAGGCCGCAGCGCCTCCACCGTTGTCCGGGTCGGACATTCGGCTCTTGCTGGCCTGCAGGGGTTTGCGCCAAGCATTCGCCGAACGAGTTTTCAGGCCGCGCTCTGCGTTGTCCGCGGTGCACTTGGCGCAGGTTTCGCTGTCGTCGGCGGTGAGTGGTGCTTCGCAGGTCTTGCACTTGCCGTCGGCTGCATCGGCTCGGACGCTGGCCAGGTGATTGCGGCGATCGGCTTGCTGTGATGCTTGCTCGGCGAGCTTGCGCTGCACGGCTTTGATCCCCTCGGGCGTGCAATGGGCGGTCAGGCCGCGGAGACGCATGGCGGCTTCCGCGTCGTCGACTGAATCCGAGCGGACGCTGGCTACGGTGGTCGGTCGTCGTGACTCGAAGCTGTCAGCGTGGAAGCGGGCCCTTGCTTCGAGGGCATTTCCGCAATCGGCTAGGTGTTCGGAGTAGCTCTTGATGGGCATGGTGGTAACTCCTGAATCGAAACGTTGGACGGTCTCGTTGGCGTCGCTGTGCGGCGCTGGGGTGTAGGTGCAGCGGCAAAGGCCGCGCGTGTCGCAAACGGAGCAGTCGAGTCGGCTGTTGTAGGCAGCTAGCGCTGCGTCCCAACGCTGCTTGTCCTCGGGCAAGAGGGTTCGCTGATACTGCTCGCGGGCCAGCATCACGGGCTCGAAGTCGTCTCGCATGCGGTTGGCTTCGTCGGATGGCATGCTCAGCCCCTCCGCATGATTTCGGCGTGTTCATCGATGATGACGTGCCGGTAGCCGAGCCGACTTAGAAGCCTCTCAATCCGGTCAGCCAACGCATAGCGCCCTTGCAGATCGCTCTTCGCGGCAAAGGCGTACCAGCGCTTCAGCGCGCCATGCGTTCGGGTGTCGACGCAGTTCTCGATGATGCCCAAGGCCCACTCAACCGGCGGAGAGTCGTGGATCGAGCGCGGAAGGTTGCGTTCCTTGGCTCGCTCGGCTGTCTCGAAGAGTCCGATCAAATCGTCGAATTGGCTCGCCGGGAATGGCGACGTTCGGTCTGGCAAGTCGCCGGCGGGCAGGCAAGCAACCGGCAGGCCGTGCGGGCCATAGCGATGGCGCTTGCCATCGCGACGGAAGTCGTCGGAGCCGGTCCTGAGCACACCGGCCGCGTTCAGCAGCACCAGGTCCGTGTTGGAGCTAGGCACGACGGGAGCCGTAAGCGTGGTGCGGGGGTCTGCGGCCTCGACGCGTGCCAGCTCGGCAGCCGCGGCGCGCTCTGACTCCAGGTTAGCCTTGCGACCTAGGGCAAAGGTGATGACGTCGGCACGCCTGCGCTTGGCGGCTTGCAGCTCGTCACGCATGGCGACTGAGTCGCGTTCAATGAATGGGTCTGAACGCATCTCGGAGAGCGGGATGCTGGTCAGCAGGGCTAGAAGCTCGCTGTCGGGCAGGTCGGTGGGAGCGCTCACGGGCTCATCTCCTGGTTGGCGCCGTGGTCCCACCCGATGTAATTGGCAGCCCGCAAAAGGCGGAGTTGCGTGTGCACGAACGCTGGGAGCCGGTCGGTCTGCACGTCGTTCTCCCCGACCTGGAGGTCCAAGGCGGTGGTGCCGTCTTTGAAGTGGAAGCGGCGGGCGAGTTTGCTGGTGATGATCATGATTCGGGGTCCTTTTCAGTTGGGGCTGTGGAGGCGGCTGGCTGCCTCGCTGGCTTGGGTGGGGTGACTGGTTCGGTGGTGAACCAGGGTTCGTCGGTGGGGTTGTGGGGGCGGGCTGCGGCTTCCTTGGCCGCAAGTTCGTGCGCTGAAAGCAGGTTCGCGCGGCTGGCGTCTGCGAGCCGCGAGGCGTCGAGCAGCGCCTTGGCGTCACCGACCCGGGCGCCGACGTCGTAGAGCCAGCGGCTGCCCGCCATCTGCATCGCTGCGCTCGAGACGACCGACGCCGGGCCCGGACCGATGCGTCCGCCGCCCACAGTGGCGCTCAGCTGCGCCATGTGAGCGTCCCGCCACTCGCGGGCGAGTCGGGCGTACGGCGCGTAGGCGTGGCCCTCAGGCGCCTCCCAGAGGCCTAGCAATGCGGCCAGCTGGCGAGCCTCACCGGCAGCAATGCCGCCAGCACGGGCAAGCTCACGTGTCCCGGCGCCAGCCTGGAAGCGACCGGCCGCGTCACGCTGGGGATCCGGGCGGCTCGGTGCGGGCACGCCGTCGGGCAGCTCGTCGATGCGAGGCACGAGCGGACGCGGCCGTCCTTGGCTGTTCTGGACCGGCATCAGGGGCAGCCCTCGGGGGCAATCGCGCTGAGCAGAGCGTTGTTTCGCGGGCCTTCAGCCTCGTTGCTGCGGATCAGGAATCCGGAGAGGCGGGCCAGAGGGGTATTTGTTGCGCGTGTTGATGGCGTCGCGATCTGGTCGGCGCGGTTCCGGGCGGGGCGTCGTGAAAAGCGGGCGCCCTCAAATTCAGCCCCTGTCCCCACCGACCCCACTGCAAAACAGGGTCTGGGTACCCGGAGCCCCCCAACCCCTCTCATGTGTACGTTACTCATGATCAGGTAGGGACGTAGGGACAACAGCATCATTCGTGCTCCTTTGATGTCCCCACCTCAGACCCTGAAGGTGAGTCCGGTGGGGCCGGGTAATAGCGGTACAGTCGCGAGGCGTGCTCCCGAACACGGCGGCGCGACCATTTCAGATCTCGAAGCACGTAGCCGATGCGCATCTCTTCAGCGCGGCCCATCTTGCCCGGCTCGATGTCCAAGGCGCCCGACAGCACGTCGCCCGTCGTCATGCCGGCATCAGCAAGACCTGCTTGCCCTGACGCCGCTAGCCACCGAGCCACGATCGGCAGCCAGGGGTCCTGCTGGGTGCGTTCTTCCTGCTCGCCTTCACACAGCTTGCGCAGCTCGACGGTGTCCACGTACCAGCGCTCACCGGCTCGGTACCGATGAACCGCCTCGGCCCACAGTTGACCGCGGTCGCGCTGAATAGCTGCAACGTCAACGGGCCGTGTGCATCGGACAGGCCAGAAGCGGCGATTACCTGTGCGATCGGCCAGATATTCGGCTTCGTTGGTCGTGCCGGCAAAGACTACCTGCCGCGGAAAGTCCCGGTTCCGCTGGCCGTAACTCGGCCTGTAGTTGTCGGACTGTGCCGAGACGAACGACTTGATCTTGGTGACGTCGCGGCCCTTGAAGGCGTCGAGTTCGCCGATCTCGTAAATCCACTTGCTGCGAATGCTCTGGTAGCCGTCCTTGCTGCCCAGATCGAGCGGCGTATCCGCGAACCACTCTTTCCGTTCGCAGAGAGCTTGCAGTCCCGACGACTTGAAGCCGCCCTGCTCCGACTCGAGCACCATCATGCAGTCCGCCTTGCAACCGGCCTCGTAGACGCGAGCTACCGCGGAGATCATCCAGCGTGCACCGACAGCCGCCGTGTAGGCAGTGACATCGGCGCCGAAGTAGAGCGCCAGCATCCTGTCGAGGCGTACGACCTGATCCCAGTCGAGCGTGTCCAGCCACTCCCTCACGGGGTGAACGCGGCATCGTTCAGCAATGGCCAAAACAGCCTGAGTGACAAGCGGCGCCTGGATCTGTAGGCCGCGCTCCTGCATCCAAGCCGCGGTGCGAATCGAGTCCGTTTCCGTCCACTCCGACTCGGTCGCGCGCGCCGGCGCGTCGGTGGCTCGTGTTGGCACCTTGGACGTCTTGACTATCGATTCGAAAAAATCGTTGTAGGCGAGCTTGCCGGCCCAATCGGGATGGGTCGCCAGCACGTGCATCACGTTGGCGAGGTTCGACCGCGGCGCGCCTTCCTCGTTGAGCAGTAGCCCGCGTTGCCACTCGCCAGCGGCCTTAGCTCGGCGGGCTTGCTCGATATCTTTGACCTTGCGATCGCTCACGCTGCACGTTCCTTTCGCAGCATCTCGCCCCAAGCCATTCGTCCGTGACGTCGAGCTTCGCGAATCTTTCGGTTCAGATCGAAGTCACTCCAGATTGGATCGCAGAAGTGGTTCCATTGACTGAGCACGCGGAACGCCGCGTCATCATCCAGCCAGAAACCGCGAAGTACGATGACCGCCGCGGCCATGGTGCGCTTGGCGCCGTTGTCGCCTTGAATAGCTCCGTCGAACTTCTCCATGTACGCGGCTGCTCGCTTCTCACGGTTCTCCGGCGTGTCGTCGCACCCGCTATCGTCGTGCTCCTTTTCGGGCGGGACACGCGCCAAGTCCTGAAACCATTGCGGCAGTTCCGCCAGCGGCGTTCGTAGTGGATGATTGACCCAGCGGTACTGTCCACCAGCACGCCGGCTCGGGGGCAGTGTCACCAGGCGGTTGCCGCGAATCACCTCGACGTTGCCGAGGACGTGACCGTGACAGTAGTAATCAACGCCGCGGAACCAATCGTGCACGCCACCGGTCGGGGTCTCCGTCACCCAGGTCAAGGGGAAGGGCCGCCAAGCCAAACTCTTGGCCAGCCTCTCGAGGCTTCCGTTTCGTACGTCACCGTCAACGACAACTCGTTCACGACCGACACGAGCCGCGATGGTGGCGTCCGGTGTTTCGCGCAATGCCCGTTCGATGACTTCGAGGTTTTGTGTAGCGTTTGTGGCTCCGTGAGGGAAATGATGAGTCGGTCTCTTTTCCCGGTCAGCAACTACGATCCGGAAGTCGAGTTGCTCGATGTACGCGCGCGCCGCTCGAAACAGCTCGGCGCTCACGCCGCGCTCGCTTCCTGCGCTTTGCGAGCAATCCGAATAAACATCCGCTCGATCATGTTGGCTGCCGTCTGCGCGTCGCCGGCCCACAACGTCGGCACGTTGTAGTCCGCCATCAGCGCGAGAGTCGTACCGATCACGCTCTGCGGGTTGGTGCGGCTGCGGTACGCGCCAGCAAGGGCGTCAGCGACCGACGCCTCGACTACCAGCAGGCGAAACGGGTAGGCCTGCATTCGCCGCGCGCAGTCCATGAAGCGGTCACGCTCAGGGCCGACGCACGCCACCAGATCGGGCAGGCTTTTGCGCTCCACGCACACCTTGTCGGAGAAGCCGGCCAAGGAGTAATCGCCGGTCGGCAGCGTGACCACCTCGACGCTGACGGCAGCGGAGAACCACGGGTCAAGCGGGCGCTGCTCCCGTGAGTCGCGCAGCAACTTGAACGTCACTTGCTCGCCTCCTCACGGCGAAGCCCGCAATCAAGGCAGCACGTGGCCGGGCCACCCTTGAGCGGGCTACGGAAGACGACGTCACCCGGCAGCCACCGAGCACCACAGGGGCACTTGCCGGCGTAGTACGCAGCCATCGGACGCGGAGCCGTCATGCGCTCTGCAATTGCTCGCTCGCGGGCAATCTGCTCTGCACTGACACGATAGGCCGCGCTCACCGCTCACCTGCCCGGCGCAGAATTGAGCGCACGGCTTCGGCTGGGTCGGCCGATACGATGGTCGGACCGGTTGAGTTGTTGTTGCGCACCGCCTGCAGGTAGGCGTCGACTTCAACGAAGTCTTTGCGACCGATTCGAAGGAGCGGAACGCCAAGTTCAACGGCATGTGCGCGAACGTGCTTCCAGTTGGGACCGATTACGTCCCTGCAGTTTGCGGCACCCGCTAGCGCAGGTTTTGGTTTTGGATTACTCTGCACGAGTTGTTGTTCCTTGGGCCCTGCCGATTGGCGTCGGTGGGGCCCAGTCGTTTTCACGACCGAGACACCCAAGGCCCGATGAGAGCTAGGCAGCCTGCGTCCCTTTCGAGAGCAGGCGCTTTTCCAGCGCCGAAGCGCAGAATTTGACCAGGCCAGCACCAGAAGCGGCGCGGGCCACCATGTACTCGGTGGCTTCGAGTTGCTGCGCTGTGCGCGCCAGACCTTCGCGGCGAATCAGCTCGCGCGCGATTGCTTGAGCGGCCTCGGAAACGGGGCGTCCAACGTTCATGGCTCGAACCTCCAAAGTTCGAGTTGCACTTCGCCAGAAAGAGCCGCTTAAGGGCTCACAGACTCAGGCTTCGTTTTAGGAACGCTCGCGTGTGAGACTCTTGAGGCGTTCGCGGATGGCCTTTCGAAGCACATCAGCTGCATCGGCAACTGTCGCCCCGGGCTGTCGCGTTTTCTGCCGCTTCGCCTGCCCTAAAGCTCGCACCGCTTCGTCGCGACCGAAGCAACCCGCAAGAATTGCGAACGCCACCAGCTCATCCAACGTGAGTTCGTGATCCTTGTTGCGACGCCACCGGCCGCCCTTGCCTAGCCGCCAGCCTTCTTTGCGCTCTGGCGCTGGCCACGGGGTGCCGATCTCAATCACCACCTGGGTAAGGCGGTTCCAGTCGCGTGACGGTGCGCCCACACCGGGGAACTTCTCCGGCTGGTTGAGCAGTGGTTCACGCTCCAGCTCTTGGTAGCGAACAGCGAGATATCGAACGAGCGAGGCGTATCCGGTGTTGCGGTTCGCCTCCGCGCCGACCTTCATGATCTCAGCAACAGCGTCTCTGAGCGCACCGTGAGCCTTCTTGGCCCGCTTCTCCTGCGCCTTGTCTGTCCCCGGGATGCCAGGCATCAGTTGCTTGATTCGCTCGATGGTGCCTTCGCCGTACTGGGGCAGGGTTCGCCGAGCCCAGGTCTCCAGGGCCGCGATCAGTGGCTCGGGCTTCGTGTATCGCTTGCTTTGGCCAGCCACGCCCTGAGCTTCAGAGTGCTGCAGGCCGCCGTCAAAGGGGCTCACCGCTTCCCCCGCTTCGCCCGCTCACTGGCCAAGTCAACCGTCTGGCTCCTGGCCTTGCGCCTGGCTTCAAGCTCGCCGGCGAGGCGCGCCACCACCTCCCATTGACCAGCGGCCGTGGCTCCGACTAGAGCTTGTGCGAGCGCTGACTCAACGTGATCAGGTTCGGCCGTGACTGCCCCTGACTGCCCCGATTGGGTCTCTGGTGGCTCCCTCTCGCTCTCACGATTCGGCATGTTTTCTGCCGGTTCGTGTTCTTCGGGAGCCCCCTTGGCACTTCGAATCCGAGGGTCGTAGGTTCGAATCCTACGGGGTGCGCCGAGCCTCCATCCGAGGGATGGGGGCTGTCAGGTTTAGCTTCGCGCTGGACCCAAGGTAGAGGCGAGCCCGCGCGATCGTATCGCCCCGTTTAGGCGCGCGAGTCGCCCACCAGCTTCGCAAGCTCGCCCACGTCGACAGGCTTGGTGAGGTGGAGGTTGAAGCCGGCCGCCTTGACCTTGGCCCGCACGTCGGCACCACCGTAGCCGGTGAGCGCTACCAGGTAGAGCTGGTCCCCTCCAGGGGATGCGCGGACCCGGCGGGCCACCTCGTAGCCGTCGATTCCCGGCAGCCCCAAGTCAACAAAACTCACATCCGGCAGCAGCTCGAGAATCTTCGCGACGCCCTCGGGCCCATCGACTGCCATTGCGACCTCGTGTCCCCACTGCGTCAAAAACGCATAAAAACTAAGCCGGAGGTCATCCCCATCCTCCACCACAAGCACGCGCCGTTTCCCCGTAAACAGGGGCAGTGGGCGGGCCAATCCCTCCGCGTTCTGCGGGCCAGGTAGCGCCTCGGAAGCCAGGGGGAGCCGCACCACAAACTCGCTGCCCTTCCCGGGCCCCTCGCTGTGGGCGCGGATCGTGCCCCCATGCAGCTCCACCATCCGCTTGACCAGGGTGAGCCCCAGCCCCAACCCGCCCGAGGTGCGGTCCAGCGACGGCTCCGCCTGGACGAAGAGGTCGAAAATCTTATCCAGCATGTCCGCGGGGATGCCTCGACCGCTGTCGCGCACGCGGAGAACGGCCTCGGCTGCGCCGGGGGCCACCTCGCGGTCTAGCCGCACCGAGAGGGTCCCTCCCGGATCGGTGTACTTGATCGCATTGCTGAGCAGGTTGACGACCACCTGCTCGATCCGCGTTGCGTCCGCGTCCACGGGGAAGGCGCCCGCCGCGGCCGTCACCTCAAGCCCGTGTTGGCGCAGTTCCACCGCCGCCCGCGTGACGCTCGCAGCGTTGTGAACGATCGCCGTGAGGCTCGTCCTCTCCTTGCGCAGCTCCACGGTCCCGCGGGTGATGCGCGAGATATCGAGGAGGTCGTCGACCATGCGGACCAGACTCTGCATTTGCCGCCGGGCGGTAGTCTGATGCGGTGCGCTTTTGACGGGGTCCCCGCCGCTGAGCTCGAGCATCGACAGCGCCATGCTGATCGCCGCCATCGGGTTGCGCAGCTCGTGGGCGAGGGTTGCGAGAAACTCGTCCTTGCGCTCATCCGCCTGTCTCAGCTCCCCCACCAAGGCTTCGATGCGACGGCGGGCGAGCACGTGGGCGGTGATATCGATCCCCACCATGATGATCTCGGTCACTTTCCCCGACGCGTCCCGCACGGGTTGCGCGGTGAACTTGTAGTAACCGTCCTCCGGCCCGTTCCCCTTGTCGATGAAGGCGCCGAACTCCTCCGCGGTGTAGGGCACTCCGGTGGAGAAGACTCCCTCGAAGACTTGAAAGACCGGCGAGTCCTGCGGAAGCTCCGGGTAGACCGAGCGGAGGGTCTTCCCCACTATGTCCGTTCGGTTCAACATCGTCAGGTACAGAGGGTTGGCGAGCGAGTAGACGAACTCGGGTCCGGTGAGGACGCACACCGGCACCGGCGCCTGCATTAGTTGGGTAAACAACAGGGTCCGGGCCCGCTCCGCGTCCGCGTGCGCCTGGGAGAGCGCCGCCGCCTTACGAACCTGCTCGGTCGTCTCGACGACGGAAGCGAGCACCCCGCCGATGCCGGAGGCGGTGGCCTCATCAGGGACCGGGGTGAAGGCTGCCTTGAAGTAGGTCTCCTCGGGGAAGCCATGGCGGTTTAGCGTCACCGATTGGTCGTCGCTCCAGGTGGCGGGCTGCCCCGCCAAGCCGGCCGCGTACTTCGGCCCCAGGAGGTGCCAGACCTCCGCCCAGGACTCCTTCGCCGGCTGACCCACTATTGGGTGATTGCCGCCTAAAAGTGGCCGGTAGGCGTCGTTATAGAGCTGCACCAGCTCGGGGCCCCAGACCAAGTGCATGGGGGCGGGACTGCGGAGCACGACGCCGACCATGGCCCTGAGCACCGAGGACCACCCGGTCACGGGTCCGAGCGCGGTCTTGGACCAGTCCAAGGAGCGCATCAGCGACCCCATCTCCCCGCCGCCGTCAAACAGCTTGTCGGTGCTGGCCTTCGGGCTCGGCGCTCCCACTAGCGTCCCCAGCGATCGTGGAGAACGTACGACTCGCGAGTAGTGATCATGTTTGCCTTTTTGCCCGAAACGCCCACGTCTCTCCAGATTATTACTACTGCGAGCTGGATCCGCGACACTTCTCCTGCCGGTCCGAGCCGTCGTTCGCTATCCTGGATCAGCTGCGGGGCGACGCCGGCTCGAGCGCTCGCCAGCCAGCCGAAGCGCCAAAAATGGACTTTGCCAGTTGGCATGGGGCCTGCGGAACCTTCGAGTATGGCCGAGCCGAAGGAACAAGCCCAAGTCGAGTGCTCATCAGTCGGTACCGCGGGACGGAAACGCATTAGTCGTCCGTCTCGCCGAACAAGCGCTTACCAAGATACTTGAGAGCGAATCAGTAGCGCGCGCTCGGTGTGTCGATTACCGCCATCGGCAGCGCCGCCGTCGAACGCGGTAGCTTCGTAGTTCGCCATGAAGCGCACGTTGCGGTTCGGCCACCAGCCCAGGCCCGCGCCAAAACCGGTCGCATCGCGAGCTGACGCGTCCGGGTTCGCGAATGTTGGGAATGTGTCGCGGTCGGCACGAAAGCCGTGGTAGCGCAGCGCAAGCTCGAACGCGCCGGCGCCGCCGTCATGCACGGGGGAGCTCGGCTTGATGCCCTCGTAGCTCACCGTACCGGCGATCACGAACGTCCCCGCTACTTGCCAGGCTTGATGCTGGAGGTTCTTGCTCGACGTGTCCAATGTTACGCGCTGCCGTGACGACGTGTAGTCGGCGAGTAGCCCGAGTGGGCCGTAGAAGTAGTACAGTTGTGGCGAAACACGCGTTCTCCCTCCTCCGGCGACGACGGTTGCGTCAATCGTTTCGCCAGACCGGTAGCGGAAGAAGGCCTGTTGCCCCGACGTACGGTACTGAGCCAAATTGGGTGTCGCCTGCAGGCCTTCGGCAGCTCCCGTGCTTGCGGCGACCCCTATGCCCAGGCCTTCCAGTGCTTCAACTTTGAGAGGGCGGAGCGGATGTAGGAAAACACGGGCGACGATATCCTTGTCGTGATCGATGTCGACATCGGCGCTTCCACCGTCGGGCACTCCGTTGAACACGCCCGCGGCGTAGTTTACCGTACCGCCCCAGAGTTCTCCGTAGACCTGCACGCCAATGTCACGAATAGGTGCCAGGGAGCTCGTGAACCCACGCTCGACGAAGAAAAGGTTTGTAGCGCTCTGTAAACGCTCGAGGCTGAACGGAGCCTTGAACTTGCCGACGCGCAGCGATATTTCTTTCAATGGCCGCACGTCGATATGCGCATCCAGCACACTCGCCTGCGCGCCGCCGAAGTCGGGCATGACGCGGAACCCGAAGTATTTGTAGAGGCTACCCTCCAAAATCGGGCGAACGCGCCGGATCACGAAGGTGTGCGGCGGTGTCTCATCGCGGTCGCCCATGAACAAGCGGGCGTCAGCTTGCGCGTACCCTCGCAGCTTCAGCACGAAGTGCTTGTCCGCACTGCCGAGCGAAAATCCCTCCTTGCTGGCGACCACGACGGCGGCGTCGACTTGCTTTGCTTCGGTCGTCGTGACCGTGGGCGGCCGTTGTGGAAGTGCTGCGCCTTGTTCCGCTACAGGCGGCAGAGCTGTTTGCACAGTCACAGGCGGGGTGGCCGTTGACGCCCCGAGATCCGCGGGCCTGGCCTCAGGCGGCGCAGCAGGCTCGCCTAGCGGTTCTCGAGCGGTAGCGGCGTCGGACGGAACCGTCTGGGCGACGGCGGAAAGCGGGTACAGCAGTAGAAAGCCAAGTAAAACGCGTGGATATGTGGACATTTATCTCAAAAACCACCCTTTGCGGGGTGAGGGTCCTCTCCGGGTTTAATAAGACGACTCATCCTATAGAGTGATGCACTTGCTAGCGCAAGCAGTTTTGTCTAGGCGGCTTGATAGCTAGCGTGAGCCGTATAAGTCGAACCTTCGGGCCTCACTACCGTTTGCCAGTATCCAGCGACCTGAAGCCAGAGGGGCGGTGAGCGGACTAACCCTACTAAACCAGTATACAACTGCACTGGCTCTTGTCTGGCTCTTCTCCGGCTCTTCTCACTTCGCAATGGGTGCGAAGTTCTGGCGTGAGCTTACCAAGTGCTGCGCTCGCGTTGGTGGCACGGGCCTCATCGCGTTCGGTCCTCGCTAGCGCTGACGTACCGTCGCGCGTGCGTCGGTTGAACTGATCGTGCGGGGCGCGTCTGCAGGTGCGGCGTGATGGGCGGAGCAAGTCGGTCCTCCGCGCGCTGCCCGATCGCGGCGTCGGCGCTGTGCACACTTGCCATTGATGCGTCACCCGTTGGCACGGACTTGTCACGCTACGTTGTCCGAGACCTCACCTGGCCAGCCTTCGGCGAGGCTTATAAGACTCGCGGCGCTTGCGGCCCTGCCGGGCCGACTGGAAGCGCTCCCCCGCCAAAAGGAACGTCAACATGTCCATAGTAGACGACGATATCGTCAGCAACATTTCGACCAACGCCACGCTCGAAGAGGTCGCGAAAGAGCGCGTGTCGCGACGCGGAGCGATCGTCGGCGGTCTTGCCGCCATCGGGGGGGTTAGCGCCCTCTTGCGCAGTGTGCCGGCTGTCGCCAGCGGCCCCCTGCTAGGTTTTGCGGGCATCGCGCCCTCGTCGCGCGATGAAGTCGTCGTGCCAACGGGCTACACGGCCAAGGTGCTGATTGGTTGGGGCGACCCAATTCTCAGCGACGGACCGGCGTTCGAGCAGGACGCGAGCAACAGCGCTGCTGACCAAGCCAAACAGTGGGGCATGCACAACGACGGCCTCGTGTACTTCCCTATCCACGGCTCTCGTCGGGGCCTGATCGTGCAAAATCACGAGTACACCGACGATGTGCTGCTGTTCCCAGACGGTACCGCCAACTGGACCGAAGAAAAGACCAGCAAGTCGCTCAATGCCCACGGCGTTTCCGTGATCGAAGTCACTAACGACAGCGACGACAGTGATTGCGGCTTTGGCATGCCTGCTCCAACTGCCGCTAGTTGGAAGGTAGTGAGGCCGTCTCGCTATGCGCGTCGCGTCACCGGGCAAACCCCGATCGCAATGGGCGGTCCCGCCGCTGGAGACCCTCGGCTGGTAACGAGCGCGGATCCGACGGGTCGTCTGGCGCTTGGCACGCTCAACAACTGCGCCATGGGCTACACCCCTTGGGGCACGTACCTGGCCTGTGAAGAAAACTTCAACGGCTACTTCCGCAAGACGGGCACGCCGACGGAGCTCGAGCGTCGTTACGGCATCAGCGCCGCGGGCTTTGGCTACCTGTGGCACACGACGGACTCGCGTTTCAATGCAGACGTGGAGCCGAATGAGGCTAACCGCTTCGGCTGGGTAGTCGAGATCGACCCGTTCGCCCCAGGCTCCACCCCGGTCAAGCGCACGGCGCTTGGTCGCTTCAAGCACGAGGGCGCTTGGGTACAGGAAGCGCGCGATGGACGAGTAGTGGTCTACTCGGGTGACGACGAGATCTTCGAGTACATCTATCGCTACGTCTCCAACCTGCCGTGGCGCAAGGCCCGTAAGAAGAATATCAATCCCCTGGATGACGGCATCCTCTACGTCGCAAAATTCAACGCAGACGGGTCGGGGCAGTGGCTGCCGCTCACGCCTGAGAACCCCGCGCTCGCGGGCTGGTCGATGAGCGACATTCTGATCAATACCCGCGGCGCTGCCGACCGCGCGGGTGCAACTAAGATGGACCGTCCGGAGTGGATCGACACCTTCCCCGATCAACTGGTCGCCATCGCCACGCTGACGAACAACAGCCGTCGCGGCACCGGAACCAACCCGCCCGTGGACGCCGCGAACCCACGTTCGCCAAATCCCTACGGTCAAATCATTCGCTGGTTTTACAAGGCGGATTGGACTGAGAACACGTTCGGGTGGGACATGTTCGCGCTCGCGGGCGATCCCGCCAACCCGGCCACAGGCTCGACCATCGTGGGAGACAAGTACGGCTCGCCAGATGGGATCTACGTCGCGCCGAGCGGGCGTCTCTGGATCCAGACGGACGTATCCGGCAGCACCATCAACACTGGCGCGTACGCGGGTTTTGGTAACAACCAAATGCTGTGCGCCGATCCGTCGACGAAGGAGACTCGGCGGTTTCTGGTCGGTCCGAACGTTTGCGAGGTGACCGGCGTCTTCCTCACGCCGGACGAGAAGACGATGTTCGTCGGCATCCAGCACCCGGGTGAGGCACCCGTAGGCGTCAACGACCCGTTGAAGCCCAAACAGTTTAGCTCGTGGCCCGACGGCGAGGCTGGTAAACGGCCTCGCTCCTCGCTGGTAGTCGTGACCAAAGACGACGGCGGCGTCATCGGAACCTAATTTCCAGGCCCAAAGCCGCGATAGCAAGCCGCGCTGCGCCGTGCGCCGTGAGGTGCCGAGCACGGCGCGGCTTTGCGATCTTCGTGATGCCAAGGCCATGTGTAGTACTGAGCTGGCGATTCATGTGGGTCTTGAGCGTCGGCGCTGGGCGGGCTTGCTGATGGCACGTGTCCGTACACCCGCTGAGATCGGAAGCAGGACACGCCGCCTTGACCAGCCTGCACATGTTGTCGCACTCGACATAGGTGGCTTCCTTCAGTTGGTCACCGCTGAGTTGCCCTCCTGAACCTGCTTGGGTATCGAGCGCCGGCACCGACTCCACTCGACGCGCCAAGCATGCCGCGGAGCTCTGCTAGCGCTTCGCGAACGCCAGCGCGCCGGACGGCAGCAGCTGACGCGTGCACCAAGCAGAGCGCGCGGCGGACGTGGCCAGTCAAGGAATCCGGGACACAAGGCTCATCCGTGCTGATTGCCCGAGCAAGGATGACAGGTGGCGCGTTCCGTGACACTCACCCAATGATGCGCTCATTGGTTTTGGGCTTGTGCTGGGTGCTGGCAGGCTGCGGAGGTCGGTCGCGGCAAGCTGGCCAAGAGCCTGCCAGTCAGAGCGATCCGGTAGAGGCCTGTTTTCCACTGGGCGTCGAGGTGACGGACGCGCAGTTGCGCGCCGGCATTGCGGCCAAACTGGGTGTCAGCTTTGCCGAGGCGGCAGTGGACGCGACGGAACCAAACGCACTGGTACGCGGGCAGCAGTTGGTCGACGCGGTCCAGGCCGAGTTCGAACAAAAGGGGGTTCCCTCCGAGTCACGGCAGGTCTTGCGCAGCTTCGTGGGCGGGTTGGTCGGTGAAGCGTCCCTAGCGCTGCCGCCCGAATTGGGAAAAGACGTGCAGGCCGCAATGCAGCGGGAGCTCGATAGCTTCGCCAATCATTGGATGTTGGCGCAGCATAGCTCGCTCGAAGCGCTACTGACGAGCTCCACAACTTGGGTCAACGCTGAGCTAGCCGCGCACTACGGTGTGGCGCGTCCGGCCCCGGGCGCCTGGGAAAAGGTGGAGCTACCGCCCGAGCGGCGCGGCGGCCTGATGACGCTCGGGGCGCTGTTGGCGCGCCTACCGTCGCCTCCCCGCCGCGCGGAGCACCTCACCGAGGCGCTTGCCTGCATCACGGTACCGCCGCCCCCGTCATCGGAATCGGTGTGGGGTAGAGAGCCAAAGCAGACGGCCAAGAGCATCGTGGAGCAGGCCTATGGCGACGACGCGGTGGTCTGCAGAAGTTGCCACCGCATCTACATCGGGTATGCCATCGCGCTCGACCGCTATGACGAGCTCGGTCGCTATCGCGAAACTCTGAATGGGGTGCCGATTGACACCAGCTACGCGCTCGCGATGCCTACGTTCGGGCCGCAACCCGCCGAAAATGACGGACAAGACCTGCCGTTCGCCACGCCGCCCGAGCTCGGCCGCGCGCTCAGCCAAGCCAGCGGCGTCCGCGCCTGCCTGATCAAGAAATTGAACCAGCAGCTGGGAGGCACTGAGCTGACTGACAGTGAGCTCGGCTGTATCCTCGAAAGCTTGCGGGCGAAGCAGGGCAATTTCGACAGCGTACTCGCGACGCTGGCGCCTCGCTTCACGACCCCTCACTGACAGCGCATGGCGCGAGGCGACATGCGAGTCGTGGGTCACCAGGTCGGTTCGGGCAGGCGCGTGAAGGCTTCACGGACGCCTTCGCCCCAGGCGCTGCCGAGGGCGGTGAAGTACGGGTCGCCCTGGTCGAGCCGACGGCGACGCGTGACGCTGAGGCTACCCTGCTCGTAGCACAGAAGATCGATGGGCAAGCCGACCGACAGGTTGCTGCGCATGGTCGAATCGAACGAGAGCAGTACGCACTTCGTGGCGTCCGCCAGGCTGGTGGTGCGGGTGATGACTCGGTCTAGGATCGGTTTGCCGTATTTGGTCTCGCCCGTTTGCAAAAACGGGCTGTCTTGCTCGGCCTCGATGAAATTGGTTTCGGCATAGGTGCGAAACAGGCGCGGGGCCTCCCCGGCAATTTGCCCGCCGAAGATGAACGAGGCGTTGAAGACCAACTGCGCACCCTTACCGGCGGCGGCGTCCCGTCGCTCGACCTCACGGGTGGCGTCGGACACCACACCTGCCACGTCGAACATGGTGCGCGCAGTCCAAATGTTCGGCTTGTCGTCGGGCTGCGCAGCGCGCTGCTTCAGCACGCTGATAATGGCTTGGGTGCCGGCCAGCGCGCCCGAGCTGAGCAAGACGATCACGCGATCACCCGGCCGGTCGAACACGGTCATTTTGCAGAATTGCGAGAAATTATCGACGCCCGCGTGCGTACGCGAGTCCGACGCGAAGACGATGCCGTCTTTCAACAGCAAACCGACACAATAAGTCATGCAAATATTAACGAAGCGCGGACGCTAGCCTAAGCGACCTGGTCCGTGCGGACCGCAAACGAGTCTAGCGTATTGGGACCAAAAGTGGTGTTGATGGCGACGTCGGCGGCGTCGCGTCCGCGCGCAATTAGCACCCGCCCGATGCGCGGCACGTTGTTGCGAGGATCGAACGTGTACCAGCTGCCACCCAAGTAGGCCTCGAACCAGCCAGCAAAGTCCATGGGCGCGTCCATGGGCGGCACGCCGATATCGCCCAGATAGCCAGTGCAATAGCGCGCCGGAATGTTCATGCAGCGGCAGAGCGCGATGGCCAAGTGCGCGTAGTCACGGCACACGCCCCTGCGCTCCGTAAAGGCTCCGTACGCGGTCTTGGTCGGGCTTGCGTACTGGTAGCCGAACTCGATGTGCCGGTGCGCGAAATCGCAAATGGCCTGCACGCGCTGCCAGCCCGTCGGGCCTTGCGAGAACGTTTTCCAAGCAAACTCGGACAGCAAAT